>NZ_JBEPFC010000134.1:0-19960 GCF_040301705.1 Streptomyces sp. NPDC000151
CGCTCACCGGCGGCGCGACCCCGCCGCCCCGGAGCGATGACACCGCTGAGCTGACCCCGCAGCCGGGCCCGTCCGCGGGCGCCGTGGGGCCGGTCACCGGCACGGACGGCCGCACCTCCAGCGACACGCTCGTCAGCGGCATCCCCACGGTGTCCGCCGACGGCGCGGCGCCGAAGGGAGGCGCTTCGAAGGGAGCCGCTTCGAAGGGCGCGGGCCACCCGGGCCCCTCCGACGCGTCCGCGGCGCCGAAGCCCCCGCAGCGCGCGAAGATCCCCGAGCCGATCAACCCGCGCAAGAAGGGCCGCAACAAGCTCGTCCTCGCGCTCGGCGGCATCGTCGTGCTCGCGGGCGTCGCCTACGGAGCCGGGCTGCTGCTGGACCACTCCGACGTGCCAGGCGGCACCACCGCGCTCGGCGTGGACATCGGCGGCACGACCAAGGAACAGGCCGTCGAGAAGCTCGACGCGGCCCTGAAGGACACCAGGACAGCGCCGCTGAAGCTGACCGTCGACGGACAGCCGCAGACCCTGCTGCCCGCCAAGGCGGGCCTGGACATCGACACCCAGGCCACCGTCCGGGGCGCGGCGGGCCGCGACTACAACCCGGTCTCGGTCATCGGCTCGCTCTTCGGCGGCGCCCGTACGGCCGAGCCCTCGATGATCGTCGACGACGAGAAGCTGGACATCGCCCTGAAGGCGGTGGCGGGCGAGCAGGGCGCGGCCAAGGACGGTGGCATAGTGTTCGCCGCCGGCAAGGCCGTCCCGCACTACGGCAAGCCGTACAAGTCGATCGACGTCGCGGCCGCCAAGCAGGAGGTCACGCAGGCGTACCAGGACCGGCTCGCCGGCACCGAGGGGCAGCCCGTCGCCCTGAAGACCAGCATGCAGCGGCCGACGGTCCCGGACGCCGAGGTGAACCGCGCCCTGAAGGAGTTCGCCAAGCCGGCGATGTCCGGGCTGATCACGGTGCGGACGGACGCCCAGCACACGGTGTCCTTCAGCCCCGAGAAGTCGATCCCGAAGTTCCTCTCCATGAAGCCCGTCAACGGCAAACTGGTGGAGTACTACGACCGGCCCGCCCTGAAGTCCCTCTACGGCGACACCTTCAAGGGCGTCATGGTCACCAAGGGCGACGGCTCGAAGAAGCCGGTCAGCGTCGAGGAGGTCGCGGGCGCCGTCAGCCAGGCGCTGCGCGGCGCCACCCCGGCCCAGCGGGTCGTCACCATCCCGACGAACCCGAGCTGACCCGCGGCGACGACGACGGAGACAGCCCCCACGGCACGCCCGTGGGGGCTGTCCCATGACATCTGTCATCCCGGACCCACGACACACGGCACTGCCGCGGCGACGGGTCGGTCGGCCACGCTGGATGCCATGACGACCACAGCAACCACCGCAGCCGCCACCGGCCACAGCGCCGGCCGGCCGCCCGTGGTCAGTTTCACGGGGGTCAGCAAGAGTTACGGCCGCGTCCGCGCCGTCTCCGACCTCACCCTGGAGCTGCACCCGGGCGAGACCGTCGCCCTCCTCGGGCCGAACGGCGCCGGCAAGTCCACCACCCTCGACCTCCTCCTCGGCCTCCGCGGCCCCGACACCGGATCGGTGTCCCTCTTCGGCACCGGCCCGCAGCAGGCCATCGCCGCCGGCAAGGTCGGCGCCATGCTGCAGAGCGGCGGCCTCATGGAGGGCGTCACCGTCCGCGAGCTGGTCGGGCTCGCCTGCGACCTGCACCCCGCCGCGCACCCCGTCGACCAGGTCATGGCCACCGCGGGGCTCACCGCCATCGCCGACCGCCTGGTCGACAAGCTCTCCGGCGGCCAGGAGCAGCGGGTCCGCTTCGCGCTGGCCACCGCCGGCGCCAGCGAGCTGATCGTGCTGGACGAGCCGACCACCGGCATGGACGTCTCCGCGCGGCAGACGTTCTGGGGCGCCATGCGCGAGCAGGCGAGCCAGGGCCGCACGGTGCTGTTCGCCACCCACTACCTCGAAGAGGCCGACGAGATCGCCGACCGGGTGATCGTGCTGCACCGCGGCCGGGTGCTCGCCGACGGCACCGCCGCCGAGATCAAGGCGCGCGCCGGGGCCCGCCGGATCAGCTTCGACCTCGACGGGCCGGCCGACCGGGACGCGCTGCGCGGCCTGCCGTCCCTCACCGCCCTGGAGACCTCCGGGCGCACGGTGCGCCTCCAGTCCGCCGACGCCGACGCGACGGTCCACGCGCTGTACGGCCTCGGGCTGTATCCGCGCAATCTGGAGGTCACCGGGCTCGGCCTGGAGCAGGCGTTCATCGCGATCACCACGGCTTCCGACGCACGCGCGGACGCCGGCACGCCCGAGGAGTCCGCACGATGACCACCCTGATCACGCTGGAGATCCGCCGCACCCTGCGGAACAAGAAGTTCATGTTCTTCTCGGTGCTCTACCCACCGGTGCTGTACTTGATCATCGCCGGCGGCGCCGACAGCAAGCCGCTCCCCGGCACGACGCTGAACATGGGCATGTACTACATGGTGGCCATGGCCGCGTTCGGCGCCATGACCGCCGTTCTGCTCGGCAGCAGCGAGCGGATAGCCAAGGAGCGCGAGCAGGGCTGGGTGCGGCAGCTGCGGCTGACCGCGCTGCCCGGCCGCGGCTACGTCACCGCGAAGATCGCCGCCGCGGCCACCGTCAGCCTGCCCTCCATCGTCCTCGTCCTGATCATCGGCGCCGTGGTCAAGGGCGTCCGCCTGGAGGCGTGGCAGTGGGCCGCCATCGCGATCGGCACCTGGCTCGGCAGCTTCGTCTTCGCCGCGCTCGGCGTCGCCATCGGCTACCTCGCCACCGGTGACGCGGTCCGGCCGATATCGATGCTGGTCTACTTCGTGCTGTCCTTCGCCGGCGGCCTGTGGATGCCGCTGACCATCCTTCCCCAGTGGGTGCAGAACATCGCGGAGTGGATACCGACCCACGCATACGCGGCGCTGGGCACGGCCGTCGAGGGCGGCAGCGCGCCGCACGCCAAGGACGTCGCCATCCTGGTGGGGTACCTGCTGATATTCGCCGGCCTGGCGGCCTGGCTGTACCGCAAGGACACTCGGAAGGCGTGAGGGCGGCGGGATGCCGGTGAGGAAAGTACGCGGGCGTCGGTGCGGAGGGCCCCGGGCGCGGGTGAGGAGAGAGAAGGCATGAGGGCGTGGAAGCGGACGGGATGACGCGGGCCGGCGGGCGGCCCGGGGCAGCGGGGCAGGCGCCCCGTTTCTCCGTGACCATCGGCCAGGCCCCGGTCACCCGCCGCGAGGCACTCGCGAAGGCCGTGTGGGTGCTGGTCTGGCTGGCCTACCTGGGCGGCCCGGTGGGCCAGCTGGCCGGCGGCCGGATGACCGTTCCCCAGCGGACCTTCGGCATCCTCGGACTGCTCGCCTTCTGCGGCGTCTACTGCTTCCTGCTCTTCCGCAAGCTCATGCACGGCAGGCTCACCCGCGGCGGGCCGGTCCACGACGAGCTGCCGCCGCGCCTGCAGTACGCGGCGCTGGCGGTGCTCGCGGCGCTCGCCGTGCCGCTGGCGCTCTGGCTCGGCCCGAACTGGCTGGTGCTCTTCGCGTACGTCGGGATGGCCTGCGCCGCGGTGCTGCCGTGGAAGTGGTCCCGCTGGGCCGTCCCCGCGGTCACCGCCGTGATCGTGCTGATCGGCTGGCGCTGGGGGAACATCCGCGTCTACCTGGCCGGTTACGCCCTTCCGGCGCTGCTCGGCGGGTTCGCGATGGTCGGCATCCAGCAGCTGATCCGTACGACGAACGAGCTGCGGGAGGCGCGGGAGGAGGTGGCCCGGCTCGCCGCCGAGGAGGAGCGGCTGCGGCTCGCCCGCGATCTGCACGACCTCCTCGGGCACTCGCTCTCCCTGATCACGCTCAAGAGCGAGCTGGCGGGCCGGATGCTGCCGGACCGGCCCGACGACGCGGCCCGCCAGGTCGCCGACATCGAGCAGGTCGGCCGGCAGGCGCTGGTGGACGTCCGCGAGGCGGTCACCGGCTTCCGCCGCCCCCGGCTCGCCGTCGAACTGGCCGGGGCCCGCGCCGCGCTCCGTACGGCCGGGATCACCGCGGAGGTCGACCCGGCCCTGGAGGAGTTCCGCGACCGGGCCCGGGGCCGGGCCGACGGGCCGTCCCCGAGCCCGGACGCGGAGGGCGCGCTCGCCTGGGCGCTGCGCGAGGCGGTCACCAACGTCGTACGGCACAGCGGCGCGGGCCGGTGCGAGCTGCTGCTGAGCGAGGAGTGGGAGGCGGACGAGCGGCGTCTGCTGTGCCTGACCGTGCTGGACGACGGCGTCGGCCCGCCGCGCGCCCTCGCCCACGGGAACGGCCTGCGCGGCCTCCACGAGCGCCTCGCCCCGGCCGACGGCCGACTGGAAACGGGCCCGTCCCCCCACGGCAACGGCTTCGCCCTCCGGGCGTACGTACCACTGGGGCCACAGCCGGCCAAGGCGCCGCACGAGAGCGGGCAGGAGCCCAGCCGGTAGGCCATGCCCAGCCGGTGGGACGGGTACGGCCGGTGGGACGGGCACGGCCGGTGGGACGGGTACGGCCGGTGGGGCGGTACGGCCCGTTGGAGGGGGTGAGGGGAGGGGGAGGGGCGGGGGCGGGGGGAGAGAAGGGCCGAGGCGGGCGCCCGGCCTCGAAAGCGCCGATATGGTGCAGGCATGATCAGAGTGCTGCTCGCCGAGGACCAGTCGATGGTCCGGGAAGCGCTGGCCGCGCTGCTGGGGCTGGAGCCGGACCTGGAGGTGGTCGCGCAGGCCGCGCGCGGGGACGAGGTCGTCGGTGCGGCCAGGGAGCACGCCGTGGACGTGGCGCTGCTGGACATCGAGATGCCCGGCATGACCGGCCTGGACGCCGCGGCGGAGCTGCGCGCCGCGCTCCCCGACGTCAGGATCGTCATCCTGACCACCTTCGGCAGGCCCGGGTACCTGCGCCGCGCGATGGAGTCCGGCGCGGACGCCTTCCTGGTCAAGGACGCCCCCGCGGCCCGGCTCGCGGACGCGGTGCGCGGCGTGCTGCGCGGCGAGCGGATCATCGACCCGGCGCTGGCCGCAGCCGCCCTCGCCGACGGCGCGAGCCCGCTCACCGACCGGGAGAGCGACGTGCTGCGTGCCGCGGCCGGCGGCACCACGAACGCCGAGATCGCGCAGGCGCTGCACCTCTCCCAGGGCACCGTCCGCAACTACCTCTCCACCGCCATCCAGAAGACCGGCGCCCGCAACCGCGCCGAGGCCGCCCGCACGGCCCGCGACAAGGGCTGGCTCTAGCGCGCCGCACCGCGCCCGTAGACGGGACCTTCGCCCCTGTAGGGCGGCGGTCGGCGGGCGCATGCTGGACAGTGCTATGCCTTTCACGCGTCTGAAGCACTCCGGCCGCCGGAGAGCACTGCTCCTGATCGCCGTGGTGGTCCTGCTCGCGCTGGCGGACTGGGCCACGGGCCCGCAGGTGCGCATCATCTCCTTCGCCGGTGTCGTGCCCATGTTCGCCGCGCTGCGCTGCTCCGCCCGCTGGACCGCCGCGGTGACGGTCACGTTCGTCGCCGCGAGCGCCTGGATCTACTCGCTCAACTTCGTCGACTGGACCGTGTCCGGCTCCCTCGTGGGGATCGTCGGCACTCTCGTGGTCGCCGCGTTCGCCCTGGGGCTGTGCCACAACCGGCGGCGGCGCGACGAGGTGTACTCCCGTACCCGGCTGGTCGCCGACGAGGTGCAGCGGGCCATGCTGCACGAACTGCCGCTGCGCGCCGGTCCGTACGGCGTCGCGGGCTTCTACGTCTCCGCCCTGGAGGGCGCCCGGGTCGGCGGCGACATCTACGAGGCGGTCGAGACGCCGTACGGCACCCGCCTGGTCATCGGTGACGTGCAGGGCAAGGGCATGCCCGCGATCGGCGCCGGCCACGAAGCGCTGGCGTCCTTCCGCGAGGCCGCGCACTACGAAGAGACGCTGGAGGGGGTCGCCGAACGCATGGAGGCGTCCCTGAAGCGCCACAACGCCCGTGCGGTCGCGCAGGGCGGCAAGGAGCGCTTCGTGACGGCGCTGCTCATGGAGGTCAGCCCCGAGGGACGCGGCCGCTCGCTGTCCTGCGGCCACATCCCGTACTACGTCGTCCGCGGCGACTCTCTCACCGAGCGCGACGAGGGCCACTGGCTGCCGCTCGGCCTGGGCGACCTGACCGGCGAACGGCGCCGGGCCTACGGCACGTGGCCGCTGGACGAGGACTGGGCCGTGCTGTGCACCGACGGCGTGACCGAGGCACGCGGCCGGGACGGCACGTTCTACCCGCTGAGCGAGCGGCTGGCCGGCTGGACCGGGCTCGGCCCGGCCGAGCTGGCGACGGCCCTCCGCGCCGACCTGGAGGACTTCACGGGCGGGGTGCTGAGGGACGACGCGACGGTACTGGTCGTCCGGCGCAGCCCGGACAGCGCCCCGCTGCGGCCGGCGGCGGGCGCCCCGGAGGCCGGCCGCGCACATGCCCGGACGGACACCCCGGCGGCCCCGGCCCGTACGGTCGGCCGACGCACCCGTACGGTCGGCCGACGCACCCGTACGGTCGGCTGACGCACCCGCACCGGGCGCAGCCCCGCGCCCGGCCCGCGCCGCTCTCCCCGCGCCGATCGCCCGTATCACTCTCACCGCGTCGCCCCGCACCGACCTCCTCGCGCCGATCTCCCCGTGCCGCCCTCAGTTCAGCATCGCCCGGGCCGCCGCCGCCTGTCGGCGGACCGTTTCGGCGGCCGTCGGGTCCACCGTCTCCACCACCGTCGCGTACTCCTCCAGCTCCGCCGCGCCGCGCAGGAAGTCGCCCCGTTCCACCAGCACCTTGGCGTGCTCGTGCCGCAGCCGCGCCGGATGGCTCGGCAGCAGCAGCGACAGCTCGATCGCCCACAGCCGTACGTCGCTGCGCTCGGGGCGGGCCGCCGCCCAGGCCCTGATGTTGTTCAGGATGCGCAGCACGGTCTCCAGGGGGTCGGCGGGCGCCAGCATCTGCGGCGTCAGCGGCTCGCCGGTCGCGCCCGCCACCAGCAGCCCGGCGTCCTCGTCGGTCAGGACGCGCCCGCCGTCGAACGGGTCCACCAGCACGTGTGCGCCGTACGGGTCGCCGAACCCGACGACGTAGTGCCCGGGCAGCGCCACGCCGTACACCGGTGCCCCGGCCCGCCGCGCGACCTCCGTCCACACCACGGACAGCAGGATCGGCAGCCCGCGGCGGCGCCGCAGTACCTCGTGGAGCAGCGAGGACTCCAGCCGCTGGTAGTCGGCGGGCAGGCCGTGGAAGCCGCAGCGGTGGCCGAGCAGCTCGGCGACGTTACGGGCCCAGGCGCGTGGCCCACCGGCCGGCTGGTACGGCAGCAGCCCTGCCAGCCGGTCCAGCTCGATCTGCGTGGCGTCCAGGGCGTGCTCGTCCAGCCCCGGATCGGCCTCCGCGGCCAGCAGCAGGCACAGCAGTGACAGGTCGGGGCGCTTCTCGCGCGCGGCCGCGGCGAACCGTTCCCGCCGTGCGGCGGCGTCGCGGCCGGGTTCGGGGTCGGGGTGCATGTCAGGTCCGTACCCGTTCAGCGGGGGCCGTCCTGCGGGGCGCGCCGGTAGTGGTAGTGGTGATGGTCGGTGAAGCCGAGGCCGTCGTACAGCGCCCGGGCCCCGTCGTTGTCCGCCTCGACCTGGAGGTATGCCGCCGAGGCGCCCTCCTGAAGCGCCCGCTCGGCGAGCGCGGCCATCACCAGCGTGGCCAGGCCCTGCCGGCGGTGGTCCGGGGCGACCTCCAGGGCCGCGAAGCCCGCCCAGCGGCCGTCGACCACCACCCGCCCGATGGCGGCGGGCCCGTCCTCGCCGGGCACTGTCGCGAACCACACCGACGGCCCACCGGTCAGCACCTTCGCCGCCTCGGGCGGCGCGTCGGCGCTCCGGTTGTACACCGCCGTCCAGCCGGCGTCCGGCTCCCGGGACAGCCGCACCCGGCCGGTGTCCGCTTCGGTGTCGGCGAGCGGGGCCAGGGCCCCGACGCGTACGACCGTGTGCCGTTCGGCCGCCCAGCCACGCTGCTCCAGCTCCGCGGCGAGCAGCTCGTCACTGCCGGCCGCGCCGGTGGTCACGACGACGTACGGGGGGAGGCCGCGGGCTGCGTACCAGGCGCGGACGCGGTCCAGCGCGGCGTCCAGCGGGATCCCGGGGTCGCCGAGGGGAAGTACCGAATTGGCCCGCCGCGTGAACCCGGCGGCGGCTCGGAGAGTCCACTCCCCGAGCCGTTCCGTCTCGACAGCCGGCCAGCCGCGCGCGGCCACCTCCGTGAGCTCCCGCGCGCTCGTCGCGGGGCCTCTCCGGCGGGCGGGCGCGGCGGGCACGACCTTGCCCGCGACCAGCGTGCTCTCCATGATCCGCACCTCCTCACCGGTCCGTCGTGTGATGCTCAGCACACCATCGTCCCACGATGTGAGAACGCCGACCGTGTCGGTGAATCGCTCCGTGGACGTGCCGGGCTCGGCCAGCCTGCGTACCGATACCCTTTTCCCCACGTCAGCAGGGGTGATGGCGACCTCCAGTCGTCCGCCCGTGGTGAATTCCACAGCTGTGCCCGCCCCTCTTGTTCGTCTCGTGCCCGGGACCGGAGATACTAGGTGCGGGCATCGACGACGCCGCGCTCCCGCGCGCCCTGAGGCGGCCGCCCCAAAGACGGTCCGCCGGCCCTAACGAGGAGGAACGACAGCGTGACCTACGTCATCGCGCAGCCTTGTGTCGACGTCAAGGACAAGGCGTGCATCGAGGAGTGCCCGGTCGACTGCATCTACGAGGGCTCCCGGTCCTTGTACATCCACCCGGACGAATGCGTCGACTGTGGCGCCTGTGAGCCGGTATGTCCGGTCGAGGCCATCTTCTACGAGGATGACACCCCGGAGGAGTGGAAGGACTACTACAAGGCGAACGTCGAGTTCTTCGACGAGCTGGGCTCGCCCGGTGGTGCGTCGAAGCTGGGCCTGATCGAAAAGGACCACCCCTTCATCGCCGCCCTGCCGCCGCAGAACCAGTAAGCGGCGGGCCACAGCGTCGCTCCGGTCCCGTACGGCCTGCACCGCCGTACGGGACCGAGCCGTTCCCCGACACGTACGAAAGAAGAGCAACGTGGGCGCAGTATCCGCACGCCTCCCTGTCTTTCCCTGGGACCGGCTGGAGCCCTACAAGGCGACGGCCGCCGCGCATGCCGACGGCATCGTGGACCTGTCCGTGGGGACCCCGGTCGACCCGGTGCCGCCGCTGATCCAGAAGGCGCTCGCCGACGCGTCGGACAGCCCGGGCTATCCGACCGTGTGGGGCACGCCGGCGCTGCGCGACGCGCTCACCGGCTGGGCCGGCCGCCGGCTCGGCGCGCCCGGCCTGGAGCACACCAACGTCCTGCCCGTCGTCGGCTCCAAGGAGCTGGTGGCCTGGCTGCCCACCCAGCTCGGCCTGGGCGCCGGCGACAAGGTCGGCTACCCGCGCCTGGCGTACCCGACGTACGAGGTCGGCGCGCGGCTGGCGGGCGCCGAGCCGGTCGTCTACGACGACCCCACGGAGCTGGACCCCACCGGCCTGAAGCTGCTGTGGCTCAACTCCCCGTCCAACCCCACCGGGCGGGTGCTGAGCGCCGACGAGCTGCGCCGCACGGTCGCCTGGGCCCGCGAGCACGGCGTACTGATCTTCAGCGACGAGTGCTACCTGGAGCTGGGCTGGGAGGCCGACCCGGTCTCCGTGCTGCACCCGGAGGTCAACGGCGGTTCGTACGACGGCATCGTCGCCGTGCACTCGCTCTCCAAGCGCTCCAACCTGGCGGGCTACCGCGCGGCCTTCCTCGTCGGTGACGCGGCGGTCCTCGGCGAGCTGCTGCAGATCCGCAAGCACGGCGGCATGATGGTCGCGGCGCCCGTGCAGGCCGCCACGATCGCGGCGCTGGGCGACACCGAGCACGTCGCCGAGCAGCGCGAGCGCTACGCCCGCCGCCGTACCGCGCTGCGCGCCGCCTTCGAGGCCGCGGGCTTCCGCATCGAGCACAGCGAGGCGTCGCTGTACCTGTGGGCGACCCGCGACGAGCCCTGCTGGGACACCGTCGGCGACCTCTCCAAGCGCGGCATCCTCGTGGCGCCGGGCGACTTCTACGGCCCGGCGGGGGAGCGGTTCGTGCGGATCGCGTTCACGGCCACCGATGAGCGGGTGGACGCGGCGGTCCGCCGGCTCGCCGAGTAGCGCATCGGCATCGCACGCGAAGGGGCCTCGGGAGCGACTGCTCCCGAGGCCCCTTCGCGCGTTCGGCGGGGGACTCAGCCGCCCAGGCCGCCCAGGCCGCCGAGCAGGCTCGTGACCGGCAGGCCGCCCAGGCTGTCGGTCGGCAGGCCCTTGGTCACCGGCAGCTGCCCGAGCAGCTCGCCGGCGGGCAGCTGCTCCGCGAGCGGCAGGTCCTTGGTGAGTCCCTCGGTGGGCAGCGACCGGGTGGTCTCGCCGACGGCGTCCTTGGTGTCGCCCGTGACGTGACCGGTGGTCTTCTTGGCGGTGGGGGTGAGCTTGCGCAGCGTCTCGTTGCCGGTCCGGCCGGCCTCCGGGACGGCCTCCTTCACGGCCTCACCGGCGACCGGGCCGGCGACGGCGCTGGTGTTCTCCAGGGCGTTGCCGGCGGTTTCGGTGACGCTCGACGGGTCCACCTTGGTCAGTCCACCCAGGTCGGCGGCCTTGGGCAGGTCCACGGCGCTCGCGGAGCCGGCGGCGCCGACCACGGGAGCTGCGCCCGCTGCGACCAGCAGCGCGGCCCGGGCGATCCGACGCGTAAGGGGGAGGGACATGGTGCTCCTTTGACGGAGAGGGACTTGTTCTTCTGTACAGACGTGCGGTGCCCGCCGGGCGGCGGCAGTCGACTGCCGGGCGGACGCAGTGAATACCGCGCCAGAGCCCCGAAGGTTGCGGTGCGCCCCGGTAAAGAATTGGTAACGCATCGCATTATCTGCTTCGGATGAAAGTGGGCGAAATTCGTACGTCCGGAGGAGGTGAAAGAACGTCACACCTCTTCTGCCCCAAGGAAGTTACGGGTCAGCGGCAGGGGTGAGGAAAATGCCGGGAATTGTCGACCTGGATTGACGCCATTCCCACTGTCGAGGGAATACCCGGACTACTGCGCGGTGGTGATCCGAACATCCGTCGGCGAAGTGCCGCCGGAATCGCCGGACACCTTCTGCCAGCCCTTCCCGGAATCCGCCGCGGTCCACCGGCGATCACCGTAAGAGATGCGTTCGATGCGCAACTCCGACGCGTGCGCCACCGCCCAGGCCGCCAGCTGCCAGCCGCGCTGCCGCGCCGCCGTGTCCGCGCCGGCCGTCACCGGCACCACGAGCGTCCGGCCGGCCGCCGCCCGGTCGGCCGTGACGGCCCGCGGCAGCACCTCGGGCCCGAACTCCCGCACCAGCTTCTCGCGCACCTGCGCCGTGCCGCCCGGCGCGTCCTCGGCCGGCCGGCTCTCCGCACAGCTCAGCGCCGCGGGCGCGCGCCCGGTCAGCGCGCCGGTCAGCAGCGATGCGTTCGCCTCGTGCTTGGCGTACGCCTGCGGATACCCGCTGCGCTGCACCTTCTGGGCCGCGACGGTCAGCGGCAGCCGGGAGTACCCGGGGACCTGCACCAGGTGCTTGTAGAACTCACCGGAGGCGTAGACCGGGTCCATGATCTGCTCGGCCGTGCCCCAGTCCTGGGAGGGCCGCTGCTGGAAGAGGCCGACGGAGTCGCGGTCCCCGTACTCGATGTTGCGCAGCCCCGACTCCTGCATGGCCGTCGCGAGCGCGATCGTCACCGCGCGCTCCGGCAGCCCGCGTGAGGCGCCCACGGCGGAGATCGTCGCGGCGTTCGCCGCCTGCTCCGGTGAGAGCTCGTACGGATCGCCGCCGCCCTCCGGCTGCACCGTGCAGCGCGGCGCACCGGGGCCGCCGGTCACGTACTGCACGACGAGGTACCCCGCGAGCCCGAGCAGCACGGCAAAAGCCGCGAACAGGCGTATGAGGCGCTTGCGGCGGACGGGGGCACGCTGGGGACGGCGAAGCACGCGCAATACGGTACTGGAGCGCACGGGCGGCCCCCTGCGGACCTCCGGGTGCGCACCGCCGCGCGCAACAGGGGCGCAACCGGCGACGGGTAGGGTCGGGACCATGGAACGCCCCGCGCAGACCCCCGTACTCGACCTGTCGCTCGACGCCGCGCAGCTGACCGCCGCGCTGGTGGACGTCCCGTCCGTCAGCCGGGACGAGAAAGCCCTCGCGGACGCCGTCGAGACCGCTCTGCGCGCGCTCCCGCACCTGACCGTGGACCGCGACGGCGACACCATCGTGGCCCGTACGAACCTCGGCCGCGCCGAGCGGGTCGTGCTCGCCGGCCACCTCGACACCGTGCCGATCGCGGACAACGTCCCCTCCCGGCTGGACGAGAACGGCGTCCTGTGGGGCTGCGGCACCTCCGACATGAAGTCCGGCGTCGCCGTCCAGCTGCGCGTCGCCGCCACGGTGCCCGAGCCCAACCGCGACCTGACCTTCGTGTTCTACGAGGCCGAGGAGATCGCCGCCGAGCACAACGGCCTGAAGCGGATCGCCGAAGAGCACCCGGACTGGCTGGCGGGCGACTTCGCCGTCCTCCTGGAGCCGTCCGGCAATCAGGTCGAGGGCGGCTGCCAGGGCACCCTGCGGGTCCTGCTGCGCACCGCGGGCGAGCGGGCCCACTCCGCGCGCAGCTGGATGGGGTCCAACGCCATCCACGCCGCGGCCCCGATCCTGGAGCGGCTGGCCTCGTACGAGCCGCGCCGGGCCGTCATCGACGGCCTGGAGTACCGCGAGGGCCTGAACGCCGTCCGCATCGAGGGCGGCGTCGCGGGCAACGTCATCCCGGACGAGTGCACGGTCACGGTCAACTTCCGTTACGCGCCCGACCGCAGCGGCGAGGAGGCGCTCGCCCACGTGCGCGAGGTCTTCGCGGACTGCGACATCGTCGAGTGGACGGTCGACGACCACTCCACCGCCGCGCTGCCCGGCCTCTCGCACCCCGCCGCCAAGGCGTTCATCGAGGCGGTCGGCGGTACCCCGATGCCCAAGTTCGGCTGGACGGACGTCTCCCGCTTCTCCGCGCTCGGCGTTCCGGCGGTCAACTACGGCCCCGGGGACGCCCTGCTGGCCCACAAGCGCGACGAGCACGTCGTCGCCGCGCACGTGATCCAGTGCGAGGAGCGGCTGCGGGCCTGGCTGGCCGGCTGAGCCGCGTCCCACGGGTCCGGAAATGTGGTGACCGGGGTTCCGGTGACCTGCAGTGGCCTGCGCGGGTAAGGGTTCACCGGAGCGCTGCGCGGCGGCCGGGGCCACCGTCAGACCGAATTCCGCCGCTCGTCACCTTTGTGCACATACGCTTTACCGGCAACGATCTGTCTTCCGCCCAGGCGGGAGACCCTGCGGAGGGAGCACACCATGGCCGATCCTGAGGCAGCCGAGCGCGAAACCCTGGCAGCCGAGCGCGATCAGCAGCGACTCGGCCCGGTACTGCGCCGCCGCGACCAGGTGCGAGCAGGCACCACCGATCAGCGGCTGCTGGACTCCGAAGGCCCCTCCGAGTGGGTGCACACCGACCCCTGGCGCGTGATGCGCATCCAGTCGGAGTTCGTCGAGGGCTTCGGGGCGCTCGCCGAACTGGGCCCGGCGATCAGCGTCTTCGGCTCGGCCCGCACGCCCCGTGACTCGCCCGAGTACGAGACGGGCGTCGGCCTGGGCCGGGCGCTGGTCGAGGCCGGCTTCTCGGTGATCACCGGGGGCGGCCCCGGCGCCATGGAGGCCGCCAACAGGGGCGCGAGCGAGGCGGGCGGCACGTCCGTCGGGCTGGGCATCGAGCTGCCCTTCGAACAGGGCATGAACGAGTACGTCAACCTCGGCGTGGACTTCCGGTACTTCTTCGTGCGCAAGACCTGCTTCGTGAAGTACGCGCGCGGCTTCGTCGTGCTGCCCGGCGGCCTCGGCACGCTGGACGAGCTCTTCGAAGCGCTCACCCTCGTGCAGACCCGTAAGGTCACGCGCTTCCCCATCGTGCTCTTCGGTACGGAGTACTGGGGCGGCCTGGTGGACTGGCTGCGCGGCACCCTCATCGACCAGGGCAAGGCGTCCCTGCGCGACCTGGACCTCTTCCACCTCAGCGACGACGTGGACGAGGCGGTCGCGCTGGTCACGAAGGAAGTGGGACCCGGGCCCTCCCGGTGAGGACGGCGCGGCCCCGGTGAGGCGGCGCGCGGCCCCCGGGTCCTCCGGGGCCGCGGCCCGTCTCAGGCCAGTCCGCGGCGGGTCGCCGCCGGGGGACGGTGCCCGGCGATGGAGGCCACCATGTCCAGCACCTGCCGGGTCTCGGCGACCTCGTGGACGCGGTAGACCCGGGCGCCGAGCCACGCCGAGACCGCGGTCGTGGCGAGGGTGCCCAGCACCCGCTCCTTGACCGGCTTGTCCAGCGTCTCGCCGACGAAGTCCTTGTTGGACAGCGACACCAGCACCGGCCATCCGGTGTCCGTCATCTCGCCGAGCCGGCGCGTGGCCTCCAGGCTGTGCCGGGTGTTCTTCCCGAAGTCGTGCCCCGGGTCGATCATGATCCCGTCGCGCCGTACGCCCAGCTCCACGGCGCGCTCCGCGAGCCCGACGGTGACGTCCAGGATGTCGGCCATCACGTCCTCGTACGTGGTCCGGTGCGGCCGGGTGCGCGGCTCCACGCCGCCCGCGTGCGTGCACACCAGGCCCGCGCCGTACCGGGCCGCGACCTCGGCGAGCTTCGGGTCCACGCCGCCCCACGCGTCGTTGAGCAGGTCGGCACCGGCCTCGCAGACCGCCTCGCCGACCTCGTGCCGCCAGGTGTCGACGCTGATCACCACGTCCGGGTGGCGCCTGCGGACCTCGGCCACGAAGCCGACCGTGCGCCGCGCCTCCTCCTCGGCGGTGACCTCCTCGCCGGGCCCGGCCTTGACCCCGCCGATGTCGATGATCGCCGCGCCCTCCGCGACCGCCTGCTCCACGCGGGCGAGCGCGGGCTCGTCCCGGAACGTGGCGCCCCGGTCGTAGAAGGAGTCCGGCGTACGGTTCACGATCGCCATGATCACCGGCTCGTGCACGCCGAACTCGCGATTCCCCAGCCGCAGCATTTCCCTACTCCCTCATGGTCGTCCGCCAGTGACCTTAACTGTCAGAGGCACATGGCACGATCAATGGACGACGGACAGCGTGGGGAGATGGTCGTGTTCTGGTTCTTGCTCATCGCGTTGGTCGCGGTGGTCGCCGTGGTCACGCTCGCCGTGATCGGTGGCGGTGACGGCGGCGCGCTGCGGGAGGCCGAGCCCGAGCGGCTGCACGATCCGCTGCCCGCCGACCGCCCCTGCACCCGGGCCGACGTGGAGGAGGTCCGGCTGCCGCCCGCGCTGCGCGGGTACCGCATGACGGACGTGGACGACGTACTGGACCGCCTCGGCGCCGAGCTGGCCGAGCGGGACGCCCGGATCGCCGAGCTGGAGGCGGCCCTCGCGGGGGCGCACGCGGCGGCGATGGGCGACCGGGGCCCGGTGGCGGACGCGGGCCCGGCGACGCCGGGGGAGGGCGCCGACCTGCCTGACGGGATACGGTCCGCCGACCCGCGCGAGACCCCCGAGGGCGGTGCGACCGCATGAGCGGCGTCCTGACCGAGCCGGACGGCGTGCCGCGCTGCCCCTGGGGCATGGCGGCCGAATCGATGGCGGACTACCGCACGTATCACGACACCGAGTGGGGCCGCCCGGTCCACGGGGACGACGCGCTCTTCGAGCGGATGTCCCTGGAGGCGTTCCAGTCGGGCCTGTCCTGGATCACGATCCTGCGCCGCCGGGAGGGCTTCCGCGCGGCCTTCGCGGGCTTCCGGATCGCCGAGGTTGCGCGGTTCACGGAGGAGGACGCGCAGCGACTGCTCGCCGACCCGGGCATCATCCGCAACCGCCTCAAGATCTCCGCGACGCTCGCCAACGCCCGGCTCGCCGCGCAGCTGGCGCCCGGCGAGCTGGACGCCCTGATCTGGTCGTACGCCCCGGACCGCGCGGCCCGCGCGGCGCCCCGCAGCGCCGCGGACGTCCCGCCGGTCACCCCCGAGTCGACCGCGCTCGCCAAGGACCTCAAGAAGCGCGGCTTCCGCTTCGTCGGCCCGACGACGGCGTACGCGATGATGCAGGCGTGCGGGCTGGTCAACGACCACCTGGCCGACTGCCACGTACGCGCGGAGACGGAGGCGGCGCAGACGGCGGCGTAGGCCCCCGCGCGGGGCCGGACAGGCCCGGTGCGGGGCCCGGGCCGGGCGGGCCCGGACAGGCCCCGTACGGGCGTCACCGCCCGACGAACTTCGGCTTCTCCTTCTTCACGAACGCCTCCACCGCGATCACGTGGTCCTCCGAGGCGCCGGCCCGCGTCTGCAGCTCGTCCTCCTTGGCGAGGGTCTCGGTCAGCGAGTGGTCGGTGCCGTACGCCAGCGACTCCTTGATCGCGGCGTATGCGGCGGTCGGCCCCTGCGCCAGCCGCAGCGCGAGCGCGCGGGCCTCCGAGGCCAGCTCCGCCGCCGGTACGACCTTGTTCGCGATGCCCAGCTCGTACGCCTCCTGGGCGCTGATGCTGCGCGGGAAGAGCAGCAGATCGGCGGCGCGGCCGTGGCCGATCAGCCGCGGCAGCGTCCAGGACATGCCGGAGTCGGCGGTCAGCGCGACGCCCGCGAAGGAGGTGTTGAAGGAGGCGGAGTCGGCGACGAGGCGGTAGTCCGCCGCCATCGCGAAGCCCGCGCCGGCCCCGGCCGCGACCCCGTTCACCGCCGCCACCACCGGCTTCGCCATGCCGGTGAGCGCCTCGACGATGGGGTTGTAGTGCTCGCGCACGGTGCTCATCGTGGAGCCCTCGCCGCTCGCGCGGTCCTTCTCCAGTGAGCCGATGTGCTCCTTGAGGTCCTGCCCGACGCAGAAGGCGCGGCCCGTCGCGGTCAGCAGGACGGCGCGGACGGCGGGGTCGGCCGCGGCCTCGCGCACGGCGTCACGGAGGGCGATCTTGGTCTCGGTGTCGAGCGCGTTCATCGCGTCGGGTCGGTTGAGCGTGAGCGTGGCAACGCCGTCGGTGACGTCGTAGAGCACGGTATCGGCCATGGTGGGATCCCCTCCGTCGCGGCTCGGACTGCGGAAACAAGTGCAGCCGGCGATCAGGATGCCGGAGATCATCGGCGCTGTGGTGTGACGTACATCAAAGAAAGACAGTCCACCGCGTAGTGGCAGGTGGCGCAGTATCGCAGGTGACTCCCCGAATTGGGTGGTTTTGCGAATGTACGTTGCCGAAGGGATGCCCGCTGATGTTGGTCATCGGGTCCTGCGATGCGGGATAATGACATGGAAGCAATGTGTTCGATGCCGGTGACGCGTGCCCCTCTCCAGAGGGCCGTCGGCTGACGATGAGCTGGTTTCAGGAAGGGGAACGAGCATGGCGGCCATGAAGCCGCGGACGGGCGACGGCCCGCTCGAGGTGACCAAGGAGGGGCGGGGCATCGTCATGCGCGTTCCGCTCGAAGGCGGCGGTCGGCTCGTCGTCGAGCTGACTCCGGACGAAGCCAAGGCTCTCGGCGAGGCCCTCGACAAGGTCTGCGTCTGACGCGGGCGGAGCCTCACTGAATGTCCGGCCCCGGTGGACGGTGCGTATGCGATACGCGCCCGGCCCCGGGGCCGTGTCGTACCCCGGGTGCAGCGGCGGACGGAGAAATACGCGTCCGTGTGTACGCGCGTTGACGTATCGATTCTCAGCCCTGGCGTACGCGCTCTCGCCCGCTCGCACCCTACGCACCCTTGCTCGGCGGCGGTGCAGGGGCCCTCGGCGGCGTCCCCTCAGGTGCGCTTGACCGCGCACAGCAGGCCGTCGCCCACCGGCAGCAGCGACGGCACCAGGTGCACGCTCTCGCGAATGGACCGCAGGAGCTCCCGCAGCCGCTGTATTTCCGCAGGCTGCACGCCGGAGTCGACGGTCCGGCCATCGGCGAAGATGCCCTCGAAGCAGACCACCCCGCCGGGGCGCAGCAGGCGCAACGATTCAGCGAGGTACTCGGCGTACTCCATGCGGTCGCCGTCGCAGAAGACCAGGTCATAGCCGCCGTCGGCGAGCCGCGGCAGGACCTCCAGGGCGCCGCCGGGGATGAAGCGGGCGCGGTTGCCGGCGAAGCCGGCGGCGCGGAACGCCTGCCGGGCGAACTGCTGCCGCTCCGGTTCCAGGTCGACGGTGGTCAGCACGCCGTCGGCGCGCATGCCGTGCAGGAGGTAGATGCCGGAGACGCCGGTGCCGGTGCCGATCTCCGCGACGGCCTTGGCGTCCGCGGTCGCGGCGAGCAGGCTGAGGGCCGATCCGGTGCCGGTCGAGACCGTGCGGATGCCGGCTTCCCGGGCCCGGTCGCGGGACCAGTGCAGGGCGGCGTCGGCCGTGTCGTCGATGGTCCCGGCGCCGTATGCCTCGGCGAATGCCAAGCTCGTCTGCCGGTTGCCGGTAATGGCCCTCTCCTGTCCCCGTAGTTGACGCAACCGTGACTGTATCCGCTGAGTGCGGGAACCCGCAGATGGGACCGGGCGTTGAAGGGGAACAGGGGGGATGCGCAGGTGAAGACGGAAGAGAACCGCAAGCCGGACCAAATGCAGGTCAAAACTGCTTATCCGGAGCTAACGGGTGAGGTGGATATGGTAGGGGCTCTACTGGACACCACCAGAGCCACCAGGGGAGGTGCGGCTGCGGCGGGTGACCGAAGAACGCTTCTGCGCTTTCGTAGGTCCGCCGGCGAGCCGAAATCCGTGACCAACAATGCTGACCGTGCCCGCGCGAACGACTCCGCACCCACCGCGACCTTCGCCGCCGATGCGGAATCGCAGGCGTGGACTCCGCCCAGTTGGGAGGAGATCGTCAGCACCCACAGTGCTCGTGTGTACCGCCTCGCCTACCGCCTGACGGGAAACCAGCACGATGCCGAGGACCTCACCCAGGAGGTCTTCGTCCGCGTCTTCCGTTCGCTCTCGACGTACACCCCCGGGACGTTCGAGGGCTGGCTGCACCGCATCACGACCAATCTCTTCCTGGACATGGTCCGCCGCCGGCAGCGGATCCGCTTCGACGCGCTGGGCGACGACGCCGCCGAGCGGCTGCCCAGCCGCGAGCCGTCGCCGCAGCAGCACTTCAACGACACCCACTTCGACGCCGACGTGCAGCAGGCGCTGGACACCCTCGCGCCCGAGTTCCGCGCCGCCGTCGTCCTGTGCGACATCGAGGGCCTGTCGTACGAGGAGATCGCCGCGACCCTCGGCGTGAAGCTCGGCACGGTCCGCAGCCGTATCCACCGCGGCCGCTCCCACCTGCGCAAGGCGCTCAAGCACCGCTCCCCGGCGGCGCGCGCCGAGGAGCGGGAGCGCGAGCAGCGGCAGCGCGCGTTCGCGCCCCTGACGACAGGGGAGGTCGGAATCGCGTGAGCGGTAGCGGCGGTCAGTCCCCCGCTGAGCAGCATCTCGGCGACCGCCTCGCGGCTCTGGTCGACGGGGAGTTGGGGCACGATCAGCGTGAGCGGGTGCTCGCGCACCTCGCCACGTGCGGGAAGTGCAAGGCCGAGGCGGACGCCCAGCGGGAGCTGAAGAACGTCTTCGCCGGAATGGCTCCGCCGGGGCCCTCCGAAGGGCTGCTGGCCCGGCTCCAGGGGCTGCCCGGGGGTGATCCCGGCGCGCCCGCCGGCCGGCTCGGTGAGGGCGGCCTCGGGCGCGGTGCGTTCGGCCGGGGCGGACTGGACGGCGGCGGCTTCGGCCGCGGCGGCATGTCCTTCGCGTACGCGCCCTCGGGCGCGCACGCGGTTCCGGGGATGCTCCCGCAGCGGGCGGAGCGCGGCTTCCCGGTGCACGGGCGGGCCGGCGCGCGGCCGGGCGCGGGTGCC
>NZ_JBEPFC010000135.1:0-19906 GCF_040301705.1 Streptomyces sp. NPDC000151
CCGCCTCGCGGCCCCGCTGGGCGCCCTGGCGGCGGTCCTGGCGGCCTTCGCGTACGTGGGCGCCGTCGACCCCAACGAGGCGGGGCACTATCCCGTCTGCCCGCTGCTGCGGTTCACCGGCCTGTACTGCCCGGCGTGCGGCGGCCTCCGCAGCGCCCACGCGGTGGTCCACGGCGACCTGGGCGCGGCGCTGGGCGCCAACGCCCTGGCGGTGCTCGGCTACGCCGCGTTCGCGGTGTTCTGGGGGGTCTGGCTGGTGCGGGCCGGCCGCGGGCTGCCGACCGCCGGGCCGCGGCCCAAACCCGTTCACTGGTGGCTCGTAGGCGCCGCTGTGCTGCTCTTCACAGTGGTACGCAACCTGCCCGCCGGATCGGCCCTCGCCCCATGATCCGCGCCGATTCCGCGTCCTCCGGGGAGCGCTCGCGCGGCCGGTACCTGTCCATGTTGTGGGACCGGCGACAGGCGGATGCGGGGCTACCGCCCCTGGCCGGATACCATCGGACTGCCTGCTGGGAGCGCACCGCGCCTCCGAAGGCGCCAGACATCCTCCACCGCTCAAGAAGGAGGCCGCTCGCGTGAGTGTGCTCGACGAGATCATCGACGGAGTCCGCGCCGACCTCGCCGAGCGGCAGGCGCGCGTCAGCCTCGACGAGCTGAAGGAGCGGGCACAGAAGGCCGCCCCCGCCAAGGACGGCGTGGCGGCCCTCAAGGGCGACAGCGTGCGGGTGATCTGCGAGGTCAAGCGCTCCAGCCCGTCCAAGGGCGCGCTGGCCGCCATCGCCGACCCGGCCGGGCTCGCCGCCGACTACGAAGCGGGCGGCGCGGCCGTCATCTCCGTCCTCACCGAGCAGCGCCGCTTCGGCGGCTCGCTGGCCGACCTGGAGGCCGTCCGGGCCAAGGTCGACATCCCGATCCTGCGCAAGGACTTCATCGTCAGCGCGTACCAGCTGTGGGAGGCCCGTGCGTACGGCGCCGACCTGGCGCTGCTGATCGTGGCCGCGCTGGAGCAGGAGGCGCTGGTCTCGCTCATCGAGCGGGCCGAGTCGATCGGGCTGACCCCGCTGGTCGAGGCGCACGACGAGGAAGAGGTCGAGCGCGCGGTGGCCGCCGGGGCGAAGATCATCGGTGTGAACACCCGCGACCTGAAGACCCTCAAGGTCGACCGCGGCAACTTCGGCCGGGTGGCCCCCGAGATCCCCGACCACATCGTCAAGATCGCCGAGTCGGGCGTCCGCGGGCCGCACGACCTCATCGCGTACGCCAACGAGGGCGCGGACGCCGTCCTCGTCGGCGAGTCGCTGGTCACCGGCAAGGACCCGAAGACGGCCGTCGCCGACCTCGTCGCGGCCGGCTCCCACCCCGCCATCCGGCACGGACGGGACTGACCCCGCATGACCGCCGCCCGCACCCAGCCCCCTAGCCCGGCAGCGGTGAGCGCCGCGCGCCTGCCGCACGCGGCCCTGGGGCGCGGGTGCAGGCCGCGCGGCTGCCGCGCACCCGCGCGCCGCATCCACGGACGACGCGTCCGGTACCACATCGGCTCGGAGCCGGGGCAGATCAACGGACGCCGATGGCGCCGCACGGCCGCGCCGCGCGCGGGCTCCCACGCCTGACCGGACACCCCTGCGGGTGCTCCGGCGGAGTGTGACACCCGGGCCCGTGGCGTACGGCACGTACCTTGATGCCCGTATTTCGAGATCGAGACTTCCGGGGCGCACGCGTGCGCCCCGACCGAGGAGTACGTCGGATGTCGTCTGACTTCTTCATTCCGGACCCCGAGGGCCGGATCCCCAGCGCCGAGGGCTACTTCGGCGCCTTCGGCGGCAAGTTCATCCCCGAGGCGCTGGTCGCCGCGGTCGACGAGGTCGCCGAGGAGTACGAGAAGGCCAAGGCGGACCCCGCCTTCGCGGCCGAGCTCAACGACCTGATGGTCAACTACACCGGCCGGCCCAGCGCCCTCACCGAGGTGCCGCGGTTCGCCGAGCACGCGGGCGGCGCGCGGATCTTCCTCAAGCGCGAGGACCTGAACCACACCGGCTCGCACAAGATCAACAACGTGCTGGGCCAGGCGCTGCTCACCAAGCGCATGGGCAAGACCCGCGTCATCGCCGAGACCGGCGCGGGCCAGCACGGCGTCGCCACCGCGACCGCCTGCGCCCTCTTCGGCCTCGAATGCACCATCTACATGGGCGAGATCGACACCCAGCGCCAGGCGCTCAACGTCGCCCGGATGCGGATGCTCGGCGCCGAGGTCATCGCCGTGAAGTCCGGCAGCCGCACCCTGAAGGACGCCATCAACGAGGCGTTCCGCGACTGGGTCGCCAACGTGGACCGCACGCACTACCTCTTCGGTACTGTCGCGGGCCCGCACCCCTTCCCCGCCCTCGTCCGCGACTTCCACCGCGTCATCGGCGTGGAGGCGCGCCGGCAGCTCCTGGAGCGCGCCGGGCGGCTGCCCGACGCCGCCGTGGCCTGCGTCGGCGGCGGCTCCAACGCCATCGGCCTCTTCCACGCCTTCCTGCCCGACGCGGACGTGCGCCTGATCGGCTGCGAGCCGGGCGGCCACGGCGTGGAGACCGGCGAGCACGCGGCCACCCTCACTGAGGGCACGCCGGGCATCCTGCACGGCTCCCGGTCCTACGTCCTCCAGGACGAGGACGGCCAGATCACCGAGCCGTACTCGATCTCCGCGGGGCTGGACTACCCGGGCATCGGCCCCGAGCACTCCTACCTCAAGGACGTCGGGCGCGCCGAGTACCGTGCCGTCACCGACGACGCGGCCATGCAGGCGCTGCGGCTGCTCTCGCAGAGCGAGGGCATCATCCCCGCCATCGAGAGCGCGCACGCGCTCGCCGGTGCGCTGGAGGTGGGCCGCGAGCTGGGCAAGGACGGGCTGATCCTGGTCAACCTGTCCGGGCGCGGCGACAAGGACATGGACACGGCCGCACGGTACTTCGGGCTGTACGACGCGCCCGCCGACGACGCGGTCGAGGCGGACGACACCGACGCCACGGACACCGCGCTCGGCGCGCACCAGGAGGGGACGAACTGATGGCGGGCAACGTCGAACTGCTCAGCTCTGTACTGGCCGGCGCGAAGGCCGAGGGCCGCGCTGCCCTGGTCGGGTACCTCCCGGCCGGCTTCCCGACCGTGGACGGCGGGGTACGCGCCGTCACCGCGATGATCGAGGGCGGCTGCGACGTCGTCGAGGTCGGCCTGCCGCACAGCGACCCGGTGCTGGACGGTCCGGTCATCCAGACCGCCGACGACATCGCGCTGCGCGGCGGCGTCAAGATCGTCGACGTGATCCGCACGGTCGGCGAGGCACACGCCGCCACCGGCGCGCCGGTGCTGTGCATGACGTACTGGAACCCGGTCGACGCGTACGGCGTCGAGCGGTTCGCCGCCGACCTGGCCGCCGCGGGCGGCGCCGGCTGCATCCTGCCGGACCTGCCGGTCGAGGAGTCCGAGGTGTGGCGGAAGGCCGCCGAGCAGCACGGCCTGGCCACGGTCTTCGTGGTCGCGCCGAGCAGCAAGGACGCGCGGCTGGCGAAGATCACGGCGGCCGGCAGCGGCTTCGTGTACGCGGCGTCGCTGATGGGCGTCACCGGCACCCGCGAGTCGGTCGGCCGGGAGGCCCAGGACCTGGTCGCGCGTACCCGTGCCACCACCGAGCTGCCGGTCTGCGTCGGCCTCGGCGTCTCCAACGCCACCCAGGCCGCGGAGGTCGCGCAGTTCGCGGACGGGGTCATCGTCGGGTCGGCGTTCGTGAAGCGGCTGCTGGCGCACGAGGGCGACCTGGAGGCCGGGCTCGCGGGCGTACGGGAGCTGGCCGGGGAGCTGGCCAAGGGCGTACGGGCGTAAGACCCATGCCCGGCGTGCGTAAAGCCCACGCCGGGCGGGTCCCTCGATAGGGCGAAAACAGGGGCGGAGGGGCGCAGTCGCGTCCCTCCGCCTCGTTTTTCACCGGTGTGAGCCAGAAAACCCGAGCCGATGGCAGCGCCCGCGAGCGGCTGCAGGCACAGCGCGAGAAGGAAAAGGCCCGCGCCCGGCGCGGCAGGCAGGCGAAGGTCGCCGGGGCGGTGGTGCTCGTCCTGGCGGTGGCCGCCGGCATCGCGGTCTGGGCGTCGTCCACGGGCGACGGCAAGAGCGCCCCGGTCGCCGCGCCGAAGGGGGCGACCGGCGGGGACAAGCCGATGGTGTCCGTCGGAAAGAAGGACGCGCCCTCCACCCTGGACGTGTGGGAGGACTTCCGCTGCCCCGCCTGCAAGCAGTTCGAGACGGGCTTCCGCAAGACCGTCCATGAGCTGCAGGACTCCGGGCAGCTGAAGACCAACTACCACCTCGCCCTCCTCATCGACGGCAACATGGGCGGCAAGGGCTCGCTGAACGCGGGCAATGCCGCGCTGTGCGCGCAGAACGCGGGCAAGTTCCGCGACTACCACGACGTGCTGTACACCAACCAGCCCGCCGAGCAGCAGGACCGGTATGCGGACAAGACCTACCTGATCAAGCTGGCGGGGAAGGTGCCCGGCCTGGTGACGCGCGACTTCCGCTCCTGCGTGCACGACGGCACGTACAACGGCTTCGTGCAGAAGTCGCAGGAGGCGTTCCAGAGCGGCGGCTTCCAGGGCACCCCGAGCATCTTCCTCAACGGCAAGAACCTCTTCGCCGACCAGAGCGCGCGGATGACCCCGCAGAAGCTGCAGCAGATGGTCCAGGACGCGAACAAGAAGAAGTGACGCGTATACGCGGGTGCCGGGGGGTCGTTACTGAGCCGTTGCCGGGCGGGTTGCCGCCCGGCCCACCCGGCGCGATAGCGTCAGGGCTGCCATGGACCTCGCATTCATTCCCAGCCCGTCGACCGGCGTCGTGCATCTCGGCCCGATCCCGCTGCGCGGCTACGCATTCTGCATCATCATCGGCGTCTTCATCGCCGTCTGGCTCGGCAACAAGCGCTGGATCCAGCGCGGTGGCCGGAGCGGGACGGTCGCCGACATCGCCGTGTGGGCGGTGCCGTTCGGCCTGGTCGGAGGGAGGCTCTACCACGTCATCACGACGTACGAGCCGTACTTCGGCAAGGGCGGCGACCCGATCAAGGCGTTCTACGTCTGGGAGGGCGGCCTCGGTATCTGGGGCGCGATCGCGCTGGGCGCGGTGGGTGCCTGGATCGGGTGCCGGCGCCGGGGCATCCCGCTGCCGGCGTACGCGGACGCGGTCGCGCCGGGCATCGCGCTGGCGCAGGCGATGGGCCGCTGGGGCAACTGGTTCAACCAGGAGCTGTACGGCAGGCCGACGGACGTGCCGTGGGCGCTGAAGATCAGCTCGGACCCGGCGATCGGCCGGGTGGGCGGCACGTACCACCCGACGTTCCTGTACGAGTCCCTGTGGTGCATCGGCGTCGCGATCCTGGTCATCTGGGCGGACCGGCGGTTCAAGCTGGGGCACGGCCGGACGTTCGCGCTGTATGTCGCGGCGTACTGCGCGGGCCGGGCGTGGATCGAGTACATGCGGGTCGACGAGGCGCACCACATTCTGGGCCTGCGGCTGAACGTGTGGACGGCGCTGATCGTGCTGGTCCTGGCGCTGGTGTACCTGGTGATCTCGGCGAAGCGGTCGCCGGGCCGGGAGCCGGTCGTCGAACCGGGAGCGGACGAGCCGGAGGACGGCGCGACGGACGACGGCGCGACGGACGGCGCTGACGGTCCGGTCGAGGACGCCGCGCCCGCGAAGCGCGCGGACGACGCCGAGCGGGCGGAGAAGGACGAGCCCGCCGAGCGCACCGGCAACAAGAAGTCCTAGTCCCGGCCGTCCGCCGGGCACAGCGGGTCGTGGTCCTCATCGAGGGCCGCGGCCCGTTTTCCGTGGGGTGGCGGGCCCGTGCGGGCGAGGGCCGCCGTCTCGCGGGCCAGCGCGTCGAAGCCGATGCCGTCCAGACCGCCGATGCCGGTGGCCAGCCGGT
Source organism: Streptomyces sp. NPDC000151 (assembly GCF_040301705.1). NCBI lineage: Bacteria > Bacillati > Actinomycetota > Actinomycetes > Kitasatosporales > Streptomycetaceae > Streptomyces > Streptomyces sp. NPDC000151. The sequence goes on from NZ_JBEPFC010000135.1 coordinate 5,963, forward strand.
TGGCCAGCGGGGCAGTCCAGCGGGCGGGGAGGGCGTCCGGGGAGCCGGCCAGGAGGCCGGTGAGGGAGCCGGCCGTCGCGCCGTTGGAGTCGGTGTCCCAGCCGCCGGAGACGGCGCGGCAGACCGACCCGGTGAAGTCCCCGTCGGCGTGCGTGAGGGCGGCGGCGAGCAGGGCGGCGTTGGGCAGGACGTGCACCCAGTGGTGCCGTCCGTACGCGGCGTGCAGCCGGTCCACCACGGCCTCGAAGCCGGCCGGCGTGCGGTCGGGCGCCGCCCCGGCCGCCGCGATGCCGCAGCGCACGGCCCGGGCCAGCCGGGAGCGGGGCGGGACCACGGCGAGGCCGGTGCGCAGGCAGGCGTGCACGTCCGCGTCCCCGGCGGCGGCCCGGGCGAGGGCCGCCGCGACGAACATCGCCCCGTACACGCCGTTGGCGGTATGGCTCAGGACCGCGTCCCGCCAGGCGGCCGCCGCGGCCCCGGCCGGGTCGCCCGGATGCGTCCAGCCGTGGATGTCGGCCCTGATCAGGGCGCCGATCCACTCGCGGAAGGGGTTGCGGAAGCGGGCGGTGTCCGGCGGTTCGATGCCGTCGAGGAGATTGCGGTACGCGACGCGCTCGGCGGTGAACGTCCGGCCGGCCGGCAGCTCCTCCAGCCACAGCCGGGCGAGGTCGGCGGTGGTGAAGCCGGGGCCGTGGCGTTGGAGGAGGAGCAGGCCGAGCACCGGGTGGTTCAGGTCGTCGTCCTCGGGCATCCCGTCGATGTTCTCGGCGAGCGAGGTGGCGCGGCTGCGGCGGTTCCACGGGTACCGGGCGGCGGTACCGGGGTCCAGCCCGGCCTCGGTGAACCAGGTGTGCAGCGGCCAGTTCGCGGTCGACCGGGCGATCTCCCGGATGCCGGCCAGCGGCAGCTTCTCGACCGGCTTGCCGAGCAGGCAGCCGGCGGCGCGGCCCAGCCAGGCAGCTTCGAGGCGGGGGAGCAGGCCGGGGGCCGTGGCCACGGGCGGCGGGGGCGGGGCGGCGGCCCGGACGGCCGCCAGGTCGGTGGGCTCGTCGGCGGCCAGCGGGGAGGGCAGCGCGGCCAGGTCGTCCAGGAGGGCGGTGGCGAGGGCCCGGAGGTGCGGCGGGGCGGGCGTGGCGGAGGCGCCGGCCCGCTCGGGCGCGTCGCCGCCGCCCGCGGTGTGCCAGCGGCGGCGGATCACGGTGGCGTCGCGGCCGTCCTCGGCGGCCTGCCGCAGCTCGTGGCCGAGCAGGTCCTCCGGCTGGACCCAGGTCACCCGCAGCGGCGCCGGCGGATACGTCATCGGGGCTCCGTGAGGGCGGCGAACGCGGCCTCGTGGGCGCGGCGGCGCAGCAGATCGCGGTGGTGGATCTCGCGGGCCACGGAGGTCAGCGCGTCCGCCGGGGCCCGGAGGTCCAGCCGGCTGGCCTCGGAGACGGCCGCGGTCCACTCGGCGGGCACGGGGTGGCCGAGCGCGCCGACCAGGGCGCCGCTCATGGTGGCGATGGAGTCGCAGTCGCGGCCGTAGTTGACCGCGCCGAGCACCGTCTCGCGGTAGTCGCCGTCGCCGATCAGCAACAGGCCGAGCGCAACGGGGAGTTCCTCGATGGTGTGCAGTCGCGAGGGGCGCCGGGCGCCGAGGGAGGGACGGCGGTACTCGGGCCCCACGGTGTCGAACGGCGAAACAGCGCCCCGCAGTTGCGGCAGCGCGGGCTCGAACTCGTCGTACTTCACGGCCACTTCGCAGACCGCCTCGATGGCCGTGCGGGTGCCGTCCTTGGCGAGGGCGAGGGCCGTCTCGACCACGGAGGCGGGCGTGGCACCGGGTGTGCAGGCCGCGGCCACCGCCGCGGCGAGGACACCGGCCGCCTCCCGCCCGTACGAGGACTGGTGCGCGCCCGCGACGTCCAGCGCCTCTGCGTAAGCGCCGCGCGGATCACCGGCGTTGACCAGGCCGACCGGTGCCATGTACATCGCGGCGCCGCAGTTGACGATGTTGCCGACGCCTGCCTCGCGGGGGTCCGCGTGCCCGTAATGGAGGCGGGTGACGAGCCACTTCTCGGCGAGGAAGACGCGCTGCAGGGGCAGCGCCTCGGCCTCCAGCTCGGGGATCCAGCGCGGGTGGGTCATCAGGTCGGGGACCAGGTGATCGGCCACCGCGTACGCGTCGAGGTGGTCGCGGACCTGCTCGTACACCCTGATCAGCGCGTGCGTCATGAGGGTGTCGTCGGTGACGTGGCCGTCGCCCTTGTGGTACGGCGCGAGCGGGCGGGCGGTGCGCCAGTCCGCGTGCCACGGGCCGACGATGCCGCGAACCGGGCCGCCGTGCCGCTCCCGGATCTGCTCCGGGCTCCAGCCCTCGACGGGACCGCCGAGCGCGTCGCCGACCGCGGCTCCGGCGAGGGCCCCGGCCGTGCGGTCGGCGAGGGTGGGGGACGCCGTGGTGGTGGGTGGTGCCGCGGTGTGCGTCATGGGCGGTCCGGTCCTTTCGGCAGGGGCGGCTGCGTCGTCACGGGGGTCTGCGGGCTGGTCGGTTCGGTGCCGGTCGTCAGGGGTGTTTGCGGAGTGGTCAGTTCGGTGCCGGCGAGCAGGTCGGCCAGCTCGACCAGGTCGGTGCCGGCCAGCCGGGGGAGCGCGCAGCCGGAGAGCGTGCGGCAGGCGTCGCGCCAGGCGGCGGGCAGCGCGGCGGCCCCGCCGAGCGCGCCGGTCAGCGCACCGGCCAGGGCGGGCGCCGAGTCGGCGACGCGGGAGAGGCAGGCGGCCGCGGGCACCGCCTCGGCGGTCCGGCCGCCGCCCGCGAGGGCCAGCGCGAGGGCGACCGGCACGGTCTCGGCCGCGGCGATGCCGTAGCTGTAGACGTGGTCGACGATCTCGTGCTCCAGGGTCGGGACCAGGGCGAAGGCGGCGCCGGGGCGGCCGTCGGCGGTGGCCTCGGCCAGCCGTACGGCGTGCAGCGCGTTGCGGCGGATCTCGGTGCCCTCGGGGAGCTGCGCGAGCGCGGCCTCCACACAGGCGGCGACGGGGGAACCGCCGAGCGCGGCGGCGACCGCTGCGGCCATCGCGCGGGCGCCGTGCACGCCGTCGCCGTCCTGGGTGTACCGGGCGTCGAACTCGGCCAGCCCGGCGGCGGCCGCCGGGTCGCCGGGGTGGACCACGGCCAGTACGGCGGCGCGCACGCACGCCGCGTCGTCGAAGAAGTGCGGGTTGTCGTGGCCGGTGGCGGGCGGCCGCAGCCCGGCCGCGAGATTGCCGAGCCCGGCGCGTACGGAGATCCGGGCGCGCAGCGGCAGCACCGCCGACTCCACCTCCGGCGCCCGGTCGGCGGCGGCCGCGACCTCGCAGGCCAGCGCGGTCCAGGCGAGGTCGAGGGCGGCCCGCATCCGGCGGTCCCGGCCGAGGTCGGAGAGGAAGGCGCCGGCGGCGGTGAGCACGGAGCCGGCGGTGAAGGCGGCCCACTCGGCGTCGTCGGAGGGGCCGAGGCGGAGCGGTTCGGGGGGCTGGTTGAGGGCGATGGGCACGGGGAGCGTGGTGGTGGCGTTCTGCTCGGCGAAGGTGTCCAGTTCGCGGGTGAGGCGGCGGGTCCACTCGGGCATCCGGGCGGCGCGGTGGCGGGCGGCGGGCCAGCCGGCGGCGTCGCCTGCGGCTAGGCCCAGGAGGAGGCCCTCAATGCGGGTGCCGCTGGCGCCGGCGCGGGCGGGGGCACGGGGCGCTGGGGTGGCGGTGGTGGGTCGGCTGCCCGCCGGTGGGGGTGCCGCTGCGCCCACCCGTGCCGCCCCAGCGGCACGACTGCCCGCAGCTGTGGGAGAAGCGGTCATGCGGTCGGCTCCGGGGTGAGGAGGTCGGCGATGTCGAGGACGTGGTAGCCCGCCATGGACGGGAGGCAGGTGCCGCGTGCGGGGGCGATGACCGCTGCCCAGTCCTCGGGTACGGCGGCGAAGCCGCCCAGCGCGCCGGCCAGGGCCCCGGCGACCGCCGCCGTGGTGTCGGCGTCGCGGCCCATGTTGACGGCGGTGAGGACCGAGTCGGGGAAGTCGCCGGCCGCGGCGGCGAACGCGCCGAAGGCCAGCCCGACCGCCTCGGGGGCCAGGTCGGTCCAGGGGTAGCCGCCGATGACGACGGCGGACCGCACGGCGCGTTCGGTGCCGAGGCGGGTGATGCCGGGGTCCAGCCGGGAGCGCTGGGCCGCGGCGACCGCGCGGCGCAGCGAGCGCGCCGTCCAGGAGTCCTCGGGGACGACGGAGAGCGCGGCGGCGATGACCGCGTCGGTGGTCCGGGCGACCATCGCGGCCGCGACCCCGGCGGCGACGGCCTGGCCGCCGTAGATGCCCTCGCCGTCGTGGCTGACCGTGCCGTCCACCGCGACCAGCCGGGCGGCCTCGGCGGGCCGGCCCGCCGCGTGTACGCCGAAGGGCGCGGCCCGCATGGCCAGTCCGTCGCTCCAGGCATGACGGTGCTGGGCGGAAATCGGTGCGGCGAGGCCCCGGCGGAGGTTCTCCAGGGTGCCGCGTTCGCTGAACCCGGCGCCGCGGAAGGGACCTTCGTCCAGGTCGGCGATCCACTGGTGCCAGGCGGCCTCGACGTGCGCGACGGTGAGCGCCGAGCCGTGTTCGGCCAGCAGCAGGCCGGAGAAGATGGCGTATTCGGTGTCGTCGGTGCCGGCCGGGTCGTCGGCGACGAAGCCTTCGATGCGGCCCCAGCGGCGGCGGATCTGCGAAGGCTTCATGTTCTCCGCGGGGGCGCCGAGCGCGTCGCCCACGGCGAGGCCCAGCAGCGCGCCGCGGCCCCGGTCCCGCAGATCGGCGGGGCGGTCACCCGGGGTGACCGGGACGGGCGAGGGGGCGTGCGGTGTGCTCATGTGCGTGCCTTCCGCCGACCGGTCCCGGATGCGTACGCGTCTGAGGGATGGTAGGGCCGGTTTGCCGCGAATGGGGGGAGATCACGCCGCATCGGAGTGATGTCGTGATGGCCGTATCCCGAGGGTCGGGAGGAGGCTGGTGTGATCCGGATCTCACGACGAGCGGTTCGGTAAAGCCGCAGGTCAGTGGGGTAAGTACGGCCTTCCTTGCTAGCGCGAAGGGATGTGAGGGGCCTAACTTCGAGGTGTTGCAGGGGGAAGTGCCGCTCATCGGCCCACACCTCGCGAGGGAGGGAGAGGTCCCTATGTCCGTCATTGATGTCATGGACGCGTCGGCTTCGACGCATGTCGCCCACCGTGACAACCACACACACCGTGATGTGAACGGCGGCTGGCTGCGGCCGGCGGTCTTCGGCGCCATGGACGGCCTGGTGTCGAACCTCGCCCTGATGACGGGTGTGGCCGGCGGTTCGGTCTCGCAGCAGACGATCGTCATCACGGGGCTGGCCGGGCTGGCGGCGGGTGCCTTCTCGATGGCCGCAGGCGAGTACACCTCGGTCGCCTCGCAGCGCGAGCTGGTCCAGGCCGAGCTGGACATCGAGCGCCATGAGCTGCGTAAACACCCCAAGGACGAGCAGGCCGAGCTGGCCGCGCTCTACGAGTCGCGCGGGGTGGAGCCGGAGCTCGCCCGCGAGGTGGCCGCACAGCTCTCCAAGGACCCGGAGCAGGCGCTGGAGATCCACGCCCGCGAGGAGCTGGGCATTGACCCGTCCGACCTGCCCTCGCCGCTGGTCGCCGCCGCTTCCTCGTTCGGTTCCTTCGCGCTGGGCGCGCTGCTGCCGGTCCTGCCGTACCTGCTGGGCGCCTCCGCGCTGTGGCCCGCCCTGCTGCTCGCGCTGCTGGGACTTTTCGGGTGCGGTGCGGTTGTTGCCCGGGTGACGGCACGGTCCTGGTGGTACAGCGGACTGCGCCAGTTGGCTCTCGGCGGCGCCGCCGCGGGTGTGACGTACCTCCTGGGCACGCTGTTCGGAACCGCCGTAGGGTGACGCCCTATGCGTGCAGACGCATAATTAAACTGTTACCTCGCGGTTTCAGTTTTCGACCAGCGGGCATAAGGCTCTGGCGCCGGAGGCAATGTCGCCTACCGGTGACCCGCGCTGTCGGACGACGAACTGTCCCGCCGCGTTCTTGATTCGCCGCTATGAGCGGTGTCCGCATGCTGGAAGCCCCTATCCGATTCACGAGATCGGGGTCATCCTGTAACCTGCACGCAAAATTTCGCGGAGGGCCAACGTCGTCCCTCGGCACTGCACATGCCACGACGACGTTGGGAGAGCCGATGCGTTCCGCGTCCACGCACTCCGCGACCACCGGCAGCGCTACCAGCGCCGCCTGGTCGCCCATGGACGGGCGCCCCGCCCAGCAGGGGATGTACGACCCGCGTAACGAGCACGACGCCTGCGGCGTCGGCTTCGTCGCGACCCTCACCGGCGAGGCGAGCCACGCACTGGTCGAACAGGCGCTGACCGTCCTGCGGAACCTCGAACACCGCGGCGCCACCGGCTCCGAGCCCGACTCCGGCGACGGTGCGGGCATCCTGCTCCAGATTCCCGACGCCTTCCTGCGCGAGAACGTCACCTTCGAGCTCCCGGAGGCGGGCGCGTACGCCGCGGGCATCGCGTTCCTCCCCTCGGATGCCGAGGAGGCCCAGGCCGCCGTCTCGAAGATCGAGACGATCGCGTCCGAAGAAGGCCTGAACGTCCTCGGCTGGCGTGTCGTGCCCGTCGCCCCGCAGCTGCTCGGCAACGGCGCCCGCGCCACCATGCCCGCCTTCTCCCAGCTGTTCGTCTCGGACGGCGAGAACACCGGGCTGGCCCTGGACCGCAAGGCGTTCGCGCTGCGCAAGCGTGCCGAGCGCGAGGCCGGCGTGTACTTCCCGTCGCTGTCCGCGCGCACGATTGTGTACAAGGGCATGCTGACCACCGGGCAGCTGGAGCCGTTCTTCCCGGACCTGTCCGACCGCCGTTTCGCCACCGCCATCGCGCTGGTCCACTCGCGGTTCTCCACCAACACCTTCCCGAGCTGGCCGCTGGCCCACCCGTACCGCTTCGTCGCGCACAACGGCGAGATCAACACGGTCAAGGGCAACCGCAACTGGATGCGCGCCCGCGAGTCCCAGCTCTCCAGCAAGCTCTTCGGCGAGGCCACCGAGTCCGTCGAGCGCCTGTTCCCCGTCTGTACGCCGGACGCCTCGGACTCCGCGTCCTTCGACGAGGTACTGGAGCTGCTCCACCTCGGCGGCCGCTCGCTGCCCCACTCCGTGCTGATGATGGTCCCGGAGGCGTGGGAGAACAGCCCCTCCATGGACCCGGCCCGGCGCGCCTTCTACCAGTACCACTCCACGATGATGGAGCCCTGGGACGGCCCGGCCTGCGTCACCTTCACCGACGGCACCCAGGTCGGCGCGGTCCTGGACCGCAACGGCCTGCGGCCCGGGCGTTACTGGGTCACCGACGACGGCCTCGTCGTGCTCTCCTCCGAGGTCGGCGTCCTGGACATCGACCCCGCCAAGGTGGTCCGCAAGGGCCGCCTGCAGCCCGGCCGGATGTTCCTCGTGGACACCGCCGAGGGCCGCATCATCGAGGACGACGAGATCAAGGGCGCCCTCGCCGCCGAGCACCCGTACGCGGAGTGGCTGGAGGCCGGCGAGATCGAGCTCGAGGACCTCCCCGAGCGCGAGCACATCGTGCACACCCACGCCTCGGTCACCCGCCGCCAGCAGACCTTCGGCTACACCGAGGAGGAGCTGCGCGTCCTCCTCGCGCCGATGGCCAAGGCCGGTGCCGAGCCTATCGGTTCGATGGGTACGGACTCGCCGATCGCCGCGCTCTCCGAGCGTCCCCGGCTGCTCTTCGACTACTTCACCCAGCTGTTCGCGCAGGTCACCAACCCGCCGCTGGACGCCATCCGCGAGGAGCTGGTCACCTCGCTGATCTCCTCGCTGGGCCCGCAGGGCAACATCCTGGAGCCCACCGCGGCCTCCTGCCGCAGCGTCACCCTGCCCTTCCCGGTGATCGACAACGATGAGCTGGCCAAGCTCATCCACATCAACGCCGACGGCGACATGCCGGGCATGACGGCCGTCACCCTCTCCGGCCTGTACCGCGTGCACGGCGGCGGCGAGGCCCTCGCCGCCCGCATCGCGGAGATCTGCGCCGAGGCCGAGGCCGCCATCGAGGACGGCGCGCGCCTGATCGTGCTGTCCGACCGGCACTCCGACGCCGAGCACGCGCCGATCCCCTCGCTGCTGCTCACCTCCGCCGTCCACCACCACCTCATCCGTACGAAGCAGCGCACCCAGGTGGGCCTGCTCGTCGAGGCCGGTGACGTCCGCGAGGTGCACCACGTCGCGCTGCTGATCGGCTACGGCGCCGCGGCGGTCAACCCGTACCTGGCCATGGAGACCGTCGAGGACCTGGTCCGCGCCGGCACCTTCCTGCCCGGCATCGAGGCCGAGGCCGCCATCAAGAACCTGATCAAGGCGCTCGGCAAGGGCGTCCTGAAGGTCATGTCCAAGATGGGCATCTCCACCGTCGCCTCCTACCGCGGCGCGCAGGTCTTCGAGGCCGTCGGCCTGGACGAGGCGTTCGTCGACACCTACTTCCACGGCACCGCCACCAAGATCGGCGGCGCGGGCCTGGACGTCATCGCCAAGGAGGTCGCCGCCCGGCACGCCAAGGCGTACCCGGCCTCCGGCATCGCCGCCACGCACCGCGCGCTGGACATCGGCGGCGAGTACCAGTGGCGCCGCGAGGGCGAGCCGCACCTCTTTGACCCGGAGACCGTCTTCCGCCTGCAGCACTCCGCGCGCTCGGGCAAGTACGAGATCTTCAAGCAGTACACCGAGCGGGTCAACGAGCAGTCCGAGCGGCTGATGACGCTGCGCGGCCTGTTCGGCTTCAAGTCCGACCGGCCCTCGATCCCGATCGAGGAGGTCGAGCCGGTCAGCGAGATCGTCAAGCGGTTCTCCACCGGCGCCATGTCGTACGGCTCCATCTCGCAGGAGGCGCACGAGACCCTCGCCATCGCCATGAACCAGCTGGGCGGCAAGTCCAACACCGGTGAGGGCGGCGAGGACCCGGAGCGCCTGTACGACCCGGCGCGCCGCTCCTCCATCAAGCAGGTCGCCTCCGGCCGCTTCGGTGTGACGAGCGAGTACCTGGTCAACTCCGACGACATCCAGATCAAGATGGCCCAGGGCGCCAAGCCCGGTGAGGGCGGCCAGCTGCCCGGCCACAAGGTCTACCCGTGGGTCGCCAAGACGCGTCACTCGACGCCGGGCGTGGGCCTGATCTCCCCGCCGCCGCACCACGACATCTACTCCATCGAGGACCTGGCTCAGCTGATCCACGACCTCAAGAACGCCAACCCGCAGGCCCGCATCCACGTGAAGCTGGTCTCCGAGGTCGGCGTCGGCACGGTCGCCGCGGGTGTCTCCAAGGCACACGCGGACGTGGTCCTGATCTCCGGCCACGACGGCGGTACGGGCGCCTCGCCGCTCACCTCGCTGAAGCACGCCGGCGGTCCCTGGGAGCTCGGCCTCGCCGAGACCCAGCAGACGCTGCTGCTCAACGGCCTGCGCGACCGCATCGTCGTGCAGACCGACGGCCAGCTGAAGACCGGCCGCGACGTGGTCATCGCCGCCCTGCTGGGCGCCGAGGAGTACGGCTTCGCGACCGCCCCGCTGGTGGTGTCCGGCTGCGTCATGATGCGCGTCTGCCACCTGGACACCTGCCCGGTCGGCATCGCCACGCAGAACCCGACGCTGCGCGAGCGGTTCAGCGGCAAGGCCGAGTACATCGTCAACTTCTTCCAGTTCATCGCCCAGGAGGTCCGTGAGCTCCTCGCCGAGCTGGGCTTCCGCACGCTGGAGGAGGCCGTCGGCCACGCCGAGCTGCTGGACACCACCCAGGCGGTGACGCACTGGAAGGCGCAGGGCCTGGACCTGGCCCCGCTGCTGCACGTGCCCGAGCTGCCCGAGGGCGCCGTCCGCCACCAGATCACCGTGCAGGACCACGGCCTGGAGAAGGCGCTGGACAACCAGCTCATCAAGCTGGCCGCCGACGCGCTCTCCGCGGACACCGCGGAGGAGGCCCAGCCCGTACGGGCGCAGGTCGCCATCCGCAACATCAACCGCACGGTCGGCACCATGCTGGGCCACGAGGTGACGAAGAAGTTCGGTGGCGCGGGCCTGCCCGACGACACCATCGACATCACCTTCACCGGCTCGGCCGGCCAGTCCTTCGGCGCCTTCCTGCCGAAGGGTGTCACCCTCCGCCTGGAGGGCGACGCCAACGACTACGTCGGCAAGGGCCTCTCCGGCGGCCGCGTGATCGTCCGCCCGGACCGCGGCGCCGACCACCTCGCGGAGTACTCCACCATCGCGGGCAACACCCTCGCCTACGGCGCCACCGGCGGCGAGCTCTACCTCCGCGGCCGGGTCGGCGAGCGCTTCTGCGTCCGCAACTCCGGCGCCACGGTGGTCTCCGAGGGCGTGGGCGACCACGGCTGCGAGTACATGACCGGCGGCAACGCGGTCGTACTCGGCGAGACGGGCCGCAACTTCGCGGCCGGCATGTCCGGCGGTTTCGCCTACGTCATCGACCTGGACCCGGCCAACGTCAACAAGGAGCTGGCCACCGCGGTCAACCCCTTGAACGAGACCGACAAGCAGTGGCTGCACGACGTGGTGCGCCGCCACCAGGAGGAGACCGGCTCCACCGTCGCCGCCAAGCTCCTCGCCGACTGGGATGCCGCCGCCGCGCGCTTCAGCAAGGTCATCCCGCCCACGTACCAGGCAGTGCTCGTCGCCAAGGAAGCCGCCGAGCAGGCCGGACTCTCCGAGTCCGCGACCTACGAGAAGATGATGGAGGCGGCGACCAATGGCTGACCCCAAGGGCTTCCTGAACCACGACCGCGAGGTCGCCGAGACCCGTCCCGTCGAGGAGCGGGTCAAGGACTGGAACGAGGTCTACCGGCCCGGTTCCCTGCTGCCGATCATCAGCAAGCAGGCGTCGCGCTGCATGGACTGCGGCATCCCGTTCTGCCACAACGGCTGTCCGCTGGGGAACCTCATCCCCGAGTGGAACGACTACGCCTACCGCAACGACTGGGAGGCCGCGAGCGAGCGGCTGCACGCGACCAACAACTTCCCGGAGTTCACCGGTCGCCTCTGCCCCGCCCCTTGTGAGGCCGCCTGCGTGCTGGGCATCAACCAGCCGCCGGTGACCATCAAGAACGTCGAGGTCTCCATCATCGACAAGGCGTGGGACAACGGGGACGTCACCCCGCAGCCGCCCGAGCGCCTGTCCGGCAAGACCGTCGCCGTCATCGGTTCAGGGCCGGCGGGCCTGGCCGCCGCGCAGCAGCTGACCCGCGCGGGCCATACCGTCGCCGTCTACGAGCGCGCGGACCGTATCGGTGGTCTCCTCCGCTACGGCATCCCCGAGTTCAAGATGGAGAAGCGGCACATCAACCGCCGCATCGAGCAGATGCGCGCGGAGGGCACCAAGTTCCGCACCGAGACGGAGATCGGCCGCGACATCGACGCGGCGAAGCTGCGCCGTCGCTACGACGCCGTCGTGATCGCCGCGGGCTCGACCACCTCCCGCGACCTGCCGGTGCCCGGCCGCGAGCTGAACGGCATCCACTTCGCGATGGAGTACCTGCCGCTGGCCAACAAGGTGCAGGAGGGCGACCTGACGACGTCCCCCATCACCGCCGAGGGCAAGCACGTCGTGGTCATCGGCGGCGGCGACACCGGCGCGGACTGCGTCGGCACGGCCCACCGCCAGGGCGCGGCCTCGGTCACCCAGCTGGAGATCATGCCCAAGCCGGGCGAGGAGCGGAACGAGGGCCAGCCCTGGCCGACCTTCCCGATGCTCTACAAGGTCACCTCCGCGCACGAGGAGGGCGGCGAGCGGCTCTACTCCGTCAACACCACCCACTTCGAGGGCGACGAGGACGGCAACGTCCAGTGGCTGCACTTGGTCGAGGTGGAGTTCAAGGACGGCAAGCTGGAGCAGAAGCCCGGCACCGAGCGGAAGATCCCGGCTCAGCTGGTCACCCTCGCGATGGGCTTCACCGGCACCGACAAGGAGAACGGCCTCGTCGAGCAGTTCGGCCTGGAGCTGGACCAGCGCGGCAACATCGCCCGGGACGCGGAGTACGCCACCAACGTCCCCGGCGTCTTCGTCGCCGGCGACGCGGGCCGCGGCCAGTCGCTGATCGTGTGGGCCATCGCCGAGGGCCGCTCCGCCGCCCAGGGCGTGGACCGCTTCCTGACCGGCGCGTCCTCCCTGCCCGCCCCCATCAAGCCGACGGACCGCGCACTGACCGTGTGACGCACCACCCCTGAATGTCCCGTACAACGACGTACGGAACAAACGCGGCGCCTGCCCCTTCCCCGACCGGAGGGCAGGCGCCGCGCATGCGTGGTGCCGGTGCCAGGCGCGCTCAGCCCTGACCTCAGCCCTCGTCCTCCGCCAGGTGGGCCGGGAAGCCGCCGGTGGCGATGGGGCCCCAGCGGCGGGGGGTGATGCGGATGATGGACTTGCCCTGCTTGATCATGGCCGCGCGGTACTCGTCCCAGTCCGGGTGCTCGCCGGAGATGTTGCGGAAGTACTCCACGAGCGGCTCGACCGAGTCCGGCGCGTCGATGACCTCGGCCTCGCCGTCGATCTGCACCCACGGGCCGTTCCACTCGTCGGAGAGGACGATGACGCTGACGGACGGCGCGCGGCGGGCGTTGCGCACCTTGGCGCGCTCGGGGTACGTCGAGATGACGATCCGGCCCGAGTCGTCCACGCCGCAGGTCAGCGGCGAGCCCTGGGGGGTGCCGTCGGACCGGCGGGTCAGCAGGATGGCGCGGTGCCGGGGGCGGACGAACTCCAGCAGTCCGGGCAGCTCGACAGTGGTGTTGGTGGCGATGGAAGGGCTCATACGACGAGCCTAGAGGGTGAAGCGCGCTCGAAGGCCGACCGCCGCGTGCCCCCGGCCGGGCGAGCTACGCGCTGGGTGAACGCCCGTCCTGCGCAGGCCACTTCGGGGCGCCGCGTCCGTAGGGTCACCGTATGAGACTCCGAGAGATCACCCCGTCGATATGGCAGGTCCCCTTTCCCGTGGGTCATGTGTACCTCGTACGGCTGCCGGCCGGCGGCCCGTCGGGGCGGAGCGGGTACGCCCTGGTGGACACCGGCGTAGCGGGTTCGGCGCCGGCGGTCCTGGAGGCGCTGGCCGGGCTCGGCGGGCGCCCCGAGGACGTACGGCAGATCGTGCTGACCCACTCCCACCTGGACCACACCGGATCGGCCGCCGACCTGGTGGCGGCCACCGGCGCCACCGTGCTGGCCGGCGCGCCCGACGCCCCGGTCATCCGCGGCGCGGCGCCCGAGCCGGAGCCGGTGCCCACCGCCACCGAACGCGTCCTGCACGAGAAGATCATGGCGGACCTCGCGGAGTCCGGAGTGGAGCCGCCACGCCCGGTCGCGGTCGACATCGAGCTGGCCGAGGGCGACGAGCCGGCGGGCTGGGGCGAGCCGGTGCACGTGCTCGCCACGCACGGCCACACCCCCGGCGGCATCGCCTTGCACCTGCCGGAGTCCCGGGTGCTCTTCCCCGGGGACATCATCGGCACCGGGGAGGGCCGGGCGGTGCTCGGCCCCTTCAACGTCGACCGGGAGCAGGCCATCGCCTCGTTCCGGCGGCTGGCCGCGCTGGAGCGGGTGGAGACGGTGTGTGTACCGCACGGCGAGCCGATCACCGAGGACGCGGCGGCCGTACTGGCGGCGGCCACGCCCGAGACCGACTGGCTGTAGCCACCGCGCCGTCGCTCTTACGGCGCCGTCGCTCCTACGTGTCGCACTCCAGCTCCGTGCGGCACAGCGTGCAGCGGGCCCGGAGCGGGCCGCGCACCGGGAGCCTGATGCGCTGGTGGCAGGCCGGGCAGGGGAAGGAGACGCGGAGCGGGCCCGGGCCGTCGAAGGCGTACCCGGCGTCCGGCGGCGGGCCGGGGGAGTGGCGCGGCGCGCGGG
>NZ_JBEPFC010000136.1:0-19825 GCF_040301705.1 Streptomyces sp. NPDC000151
CGCGGCCGCCTTCGCCGCGACCCCCGCACAGGCCGCCGAGCGGGCCGGCGCGAGCGAGGCCCAGGCCGCGGCGCACCAGCAGATCCCGGACGCGCGGCAGTTCCAGTGCTTCAGCAACATCGTGGAGCGCGAGAGCGGCTGGAACCCCCAGGCCACCAACGCCTCCTCCGGCGCTTACGGCCTCGTCCAGGCGCTGCCCGGCTCGAAGATGTCCTCGGCCGGCGCGGACTGGAAGACCAACCCCGCCACCCAGGTCAAGTGGGGCCTGAACTACATGAACGACCGCTACGGCAGCCCCTGCGGCGCCTGGACCTTCTGGCAGTCCCACAACTGGTACTGAGCCAGGGGCGGCTCCTCCCCCTCACCATCTGTCCCCCGACGGCGTGCCCGGGTCCTAGACCCCGGTCGCGCCGTCGAGGCGTTCACGGAGGAGGTCCGCGTGGCCGTTGTGCCGGGCGTACTCGGCGATCAGGTGCACCAGGATGCGGCGGAGCGAGACCGGCTGCCCGCTGGCCGCATGGGTGCCCGTGACGTCCAGGGAGGGCGCGGCGGCGACGAGCTTGCGGGAGTGCGCGCACTCGGCGCGCCAGAACGCGAGCTCTTCTTCGACGTCCCCCTCCAGCATCTCGAAGTCCTGGTCGGGGTCGTCGTCGGAGTAGTACGGGAAGTCGTCCCGCTCGCCCGCGAACTGCACGCGGAACCACCAGTGCTCCACGCCTGCGAGGTGGCGGACCAGGCCGTGCAGGCTCAGCCCGGACGGCGGGACGCCCTTCTCGGAGAGGCGCTCGGGCGGCACCCCTGCGCACTTCAGCTCGAAGGTCCTGCGGTGCCAGTCCAGGAACGAGGTGAGGATCTCGCGCTCGTCGCCGACGAGGGGCGGGGCCGGGCGCTCGTCCGGCCCCGCCCAGACCGGTGGCATGTTGTCAGCAGGGATCTTCGGTGGTCCTGTCGGGCCCGCCGGGTCTGTCGGTTCCGTCGGTTCTGTCGTCATGGCAGGAGTGTGACAGGCGCCACTGACAATGGCCGTCGGGCCGCGAGCGCGGCCCCCGTCACAGTCGCTGGATGATCGTCCCCGTCGCCAGCGCCCCGCCCGCGCACATCGTGATCAGCGCGAATTCCTTGTCGGCGCGCTCCAGTTCGTGCAGCGCGGTGGTGATGAGGCGGGCCCCGGTCGCGCCCACCGGATGGCCGAGGGCGATGGCGCCGCCGTTGACGTTCACCTTCTCCAGGTCCTGCTCGAAGACCTGCGCCCAGGACAGGACGACGGACGCGAACGCCTCGTTGATCTCGACGACGTCGATGTCCTTGAGGGACATGCCGGCCTTGCCCAGGACGGCCCGGGTCGCGTCGACCGGTCCGTCCAGGTGGAAGTGCGGGTCCGCGCCGACCAGCGCCTGGGCGACGATGCGCGCCCGGGGCTTCAGCTTGAGCGCCCGGGCCATCCGCTTGGACGCCCACATCACGGCGGCGGCCCCGTCGGAGATCTGCGAGGAGTTGCCCGCCGTGTGGACGGCGGTCGGCATGACCGGCTTGAGCGAGCCGAGCGCCTCCATGCTCGTGTCGCGCAGCCCCTCGTCGTGGTCGACCAGCCGCCACATGCCCTGCCCGGCCGCCTGCTCCGCCTCCGTGGTGGGCACCTGGACCGCGTACGTCTCGCGTTTGAAGCGCCCCTCGGCCCATGCCTGCGCGGCCCGCTCCTGGGAGATCAGCCCGAGCGCGTCGACGTTCTCCCGGGTCAGGCCGCGCTTACGGGCGATGCGCTCGGCCGCCTCGAACTGGTTGGGCAGGTCGATATGCCACTCGTCCGGGAAGGGCTTGCCGGGGCCGTGCTTGGAGCCGCTGCCCAGGGGGACGCGGGACATCGCCTCGACGCCGCAGCCGATGCCCACGTCGATGACGCCGGCCGCGATCATGTTGGCGACCATGTGGTTGGCCTGCTGCGAGGAGCCGCACTGGCAGTCCACGGTGGTCGCGGCGGTCTCGTACGGCAGGCCCACGGCCAGCCAGGCGTTGCGGGCCGGATTCATGGACTGCTCGCCGGCGTGGGTGACCGTCCCGCCGACGATCTGCTCGACGCAGTCCGGCTGTATCGCCGTTCTCGCCAGGAGTTCGCGGTACGTCTCGCCCAGTAGGTAGGCGGGATGGAGATTGGCGAGCGCGCCCCCGCGCTTGCCGATCGGCGTGCGGACGGCTTCGACGATGACGGGTTCAGCGGCCATGACTCGTCCTCTCCTGGCTGTCCGGGCGGCCCGGCACCCGGGCAGAACTAGTACGCGTTCTAGTTCTGCGCCCAGTCTCACGAGCCACACGCGCCCGCGCAAGAGTGCCGCGTCGGCCGCACCCGCAAGCATTTCCCGCGTGAGCCTTGCCACTTGTAGAACTCGTTACTACCTTCGCGGCAGATTCTGATGGCTCGTCAGGACGAGCGGGCGAGCCGGAAACAACCCGGACCTGGAGTCGCCGATGCCTTGTCCCGCGCTGCCCGACGGGTTCGACTTCACCGATCCCGACGTCTACCAGGAACGCGTGCCCCTCCCCGAGTTCGCCCGGCTGCGCCGGACCGCGCCCGTGTGGTGGAACGCCCAGCCGCACAACATCGCGGGCTTCGAGGACGACGGCTACTGGGTGGTGACCCGGCACGCGGACGTCAAGGAGGTCTCCACCAGGCCCGACGTCTTCTCCGCGAACCGCAACACCTCGATCATCCGCTTCAACGAGTCGATGACCCGCGACCAGATCGACGTCCAGAAGCTGATCATGCTGAACATGGACCCGCCCGAGCACACCCGGGTACGGCAGATCGTCCAGCGCGGCTTCACGCCCCGGTCCATCCGCGCCCTGGAGGACGCGCTGCGCGAGCGCGCCGCCCGGATCGTCGCGGAGGCGAAGAAGAACGGCCGCGGCGACTTCGTCACCGACATCGCCTGCGAGCTACCGCTCCAGGCCATCGCCGAGCTGATCGGCATCCCCCAGGAGGACCGGGCCCGCATCTTCGACTGGTCGAACAAGATGATCGCGTACGACGATCCCGAGCTGGCGATCACCGAGGAGGTCGGCACCAACGCGGCGATGGAGCTCATCTCGTACGCGATGAACCTGGCGGCGGCGCGCAAGGAGTGTCCGGCACAGGACATCGTCAGCCGGCTGGTGGCCGCGGAGGACGAGGGCAATCTCGGCAGCGACGAATTCGGCTTCTTCGTGCTGCTGCTGGCCGTGGCCGGCAACGAGACCACCCGCAACGCCATCACGCACGGCATGCACGCCTTCCTCACCCACCCCGAGCAGTGGGAGCTGTACAAGAGGGAGCGGCCGGCGACCGCGGCCGAGGAGATCGTGCGCTGGGCGACCCCGGTGGTCTCCTTCCAGCGCACCGCCACCCGCGACACCGAGCTGGGCGGCGCGCGCATCAAGGAGGGACAACGGGTCGGCATCTTCTACGCGTCGGCCAACAACGACCCCGAGGTCTTCGACCGGCCCGAGGTCTTCGACATCACCCGCGACCCCAATCCGCACCTGGGCTTCGGCGGCGGCGGGCCGCACTTCTGCCTCGGCAAGTCCCTCGCGGTCCTGGAGATCGACCTGATCTTCCGCGCCGTCGCCGACGCCCTGCCGGACATCGCGCTGACCGGCGCCCCGCGGCGGCTGCGCTCGGCATGGCTCAACGGCGTCAAGGAGCTGCGGGTCAGCTACGGGTAACTCCCGTGCCCCACAAGGGCGGTGGCCGCCGGACCCCGGCGGCCACCGCCCTTCTTTTCGTACTTACCGAGGCTGCCATTTGGCGGAAAACCACCTGACGCGCAACCTTGCCAACACCTACTGGCGCACTTACATTCAACTCAACTCGCCAGTAACACCGGCGGTAACACCCGGCGCGCGGCCCGACCCCCGCGCTCGCCCCACCCCCACGCGCCTCGCTCTTCTCCCCCCACTCATCGATCACGCACGCATCGAAGGGGACAGCAGCCATGAAAGACGCACACGGCAGACCGGTCACGGGACGCGTCAGCGCACGGAAGTTCGCCGTGCTCGCCGTCCCGGCCTTCGCGGGCACGGCGGCCCTGGCCATCGCGCTGGCCAACGGGGCGCTGGCGGCGTCCTTCGCCGTATCCGGCCAGCAGTTCAAGGTCTCGGCGAGCAGCCTCGACGGGGACGGCTTCGCGCAGTACGGCAGCGTGGACGCGAACGCCCGCGGCGAGCTGCTGCCGGTCGCGGTGACGGCCATCAAGAAGGCGGAACTGAACGACCTCTGCCAGTCGGTGGTCACCAAGCTGCCCGTACTGGGCAACATCTCGCTCAACCTGACAGCGGGCACGGGCGGCAAGCCCGTCGAGGCCGAGAACCTCTACGTGGACGCCACCCAGCTCTCCGGCAACGCGTCCTTCCACAACATCGAGATCGGCCGGGACGCCTCGACGCTGGACAAGGGGCCGGCCGACGCGCAGGGCATGCAGGACGCGTTCTCCCAGCAGGCCGACGACGTGCACATCACCGGCCTGAAGCAGACCGCCTGGGCGACCAACGCGGGCACCTTCAAGCTCTCCGGCCTGAGCATGAAGATCAGCAAGGGCAAGAAGGAATGCTTCTGACCCGGCGACCGGCGGCCCGGCAGTCGGCCGACGGCGCGGCGCGGCCGCGCTCCGCCTGGTGGCGCTGGCGCAAGGGGCGTCCCTTCTGGGGCGGCCTGGCCACCGTCCTGGCGGGCGCCGAGATCTGCGCGATCCCGCTGGCCCCGCTGAAGATCATGCTGCAGCAGGGCATCGCCGGCGTCCCGTCCGTGCTGATGGGGCTGGTGATGATCGTCATGGGCCTGACGGCCTGGTTCACGCCGCAGTACCGCGGCCCGGCAGGCGTACTGACCGTCCTGATGGCGGCCGCCGCGCTGGTCATGTCCAACCTCGGCGGCTTCCTCATCGGCACCCTGATCGGCATCCTCGGCGGCGCCCTGATGTTCGCGTGGCAGCCCCTGCCCGCCGCCGCTGATCCGCTGCCCGGCGCCCCGGCCGCGCCGACCGCTCCGTGAGCCGCGGAGCCCGTCGCCCCCGGCCCCTCCACCGACCCACCCCCCGCACCTCCGCACCGGTAACCGCACGTTCACCCGCAACGGCAACCGTGAAGGAGCTCCCCCCGATGAGGCACCTCAGATCCCGCACGTACGCCCGTCCGCACGCCCGCACCCTGCTCGCCACCGCCACCGGCATCGCGGCGGCCGGCGCGCTGTGCCTGTCCGCCGCCGGTACCGCGACCGCGGCGGCGCCCGCCGCACCCGGAATCGCGGCCGGCTCCACCACCGTCACCCCCGCAGGGCACGCCTTCGCCGCGAAGCTCAGCGGCAAGGCCACCTTCAAGGCCGGTTCGGTGACCGTGACCTGTACGGTCTCGAACGCCACCGGCAAGGTCCCGGACGCGCCGGCGAATCACAACGACGCGGGCGCGGTGGCCAGTACGATCACCGCCCCGACGTACAGCTCCTGCACGACGAGCATGGCGGGCGTCAGCGCCACCGTCACCACCAGCGGCACCTGGGGCGTGGCCATGCAGAACGGCGCGCCCAGCACCGCGGCCATGAACATCCCCCAGGGCGGCGTCGTCGTGAAGACCAGCGGCCTCGCCACCTGTACGGTCACGGCGGCGCCCGGCGGCCCCGCCACCGTCAACGGCACGTGGACCAACGGCGCGCCGTCCACGCTCACCTTCTCCGGCGCCTCGGTCCCGGTGACCGTCACCGGCGGTTTCGGCTGCCCGACCAGCGCGACCACCTCGACGTTCGGCGCCACCTATACGGTGTCGGACACCACCGACCCGGCCGCGCAGATCACCGTCACCGGCTGACACCCCTGACCGGGTGACCGGCCGGCCCGCATATCGTCCGAGTGGCGCGGCACGGCCGCCGGGCGGATGCTGGACGGGCGACGATCCGACGGCGCGGTGCTCACCGGAGTACCGCGCCGTCCACGTGCGCCAGGCCACACGAGAGGCCCCAGTTCCGCCGGATCGCAGCGACAAGGATCACAGGCATACTTTCCCGGTGTCCGGTTTGCCGCCGACGTCGGCCCTGCAATGAGGCGGTTTTCCTGCATTCCCTTATGCAACTGTGCACACTCCGTGACGATCCGATCTGCCCCTATGGTCGGTGTTCGCCCGTCGGTGGCCCGGCGGGCGATTGTTTTGCAGTCGTCCCAGAGAGCGCAGGCGAGCGAACACGTGCCGACGCACACTTCCGTCGCACCCGGTCCCCGTACCCGTACGAAGAGTCCGTCCAGCACGTCGGCGCACGGCGCCACGGTCGTCGACCCGGCCATGGCGAAACGGGCCGTCTCGGCGGCCGCGCTCGGTAACGCGATGGAGTGGTTCGACTTCGGCGTCTACAGCTACATCGCGGTCACCCTCGGACAGGTGTTCTTCCCGTCCGGGAATCCGACCGCGCAGTTGCTGTCGACGTTCGGAGCGTTCGCGGCGGCCTTCCTCGTGCGGCCCATCGGCGGCATGGTCTTCGGTCCGCTCGGCGACCGTATCGGACGCCAGAAGGTCCTCGCCATCACCATGATCATGATGGCGATCGGCACCTTCGCGATCGGCCTGATCCCCTCGTACTCCGCCATCGGCGTCGGGGCCCCGATCCTGCTGCTGATCGCCCGCCTGGTGCAGGGCTTCTCCACCGGCGGTGAGTACGGCGGCGCCTCGACCTTCATCGCCGAGTACTCGCCCGACAAGAAGCGCGGCTTCCTCGGCAGCTGGCTGGAGTTCGGCACGCTGGCCGGCTACATCGGCGGCGCCGGCCTGGTCACGCTGATGACCGCGCTGCTCAGCCACGACGACCTGCTCTCCTGGGGCTGGCGGATCCCGTTCCTGATCGCGGGCCCGATGGGCATCATCGGCCTGTACCTGCGGATGCGCCTGGAGGAGACCCCGGCCTTCGCGGAGATGGAGAAGGAGGCCGCGGAGCAGGAGAAGGAGCGCCGCGCCGCCGAGAAGAAGACCGGCATCCGCGACATGGTCTTCGGCCAGTGGCGCGCGATGCTGCTCTGCATCGGCCTGGTCCTGGTCTTCAACGTCACGGACTACATGCTGCTGTCGTACATGCCCAGCTACCTGACCTCGGAGCTGAAGTACGACGAGACGCACGGCCTGCTGGTCGTACTGGCCGTGATGGCCGTGATGATGTGCGTCCAGCCGTTCGCGGGCCGGGCCTCCGACCGCTTCGGCCGCCGCCCGGTCATCGCCGCCGGCTGCGTCGGATTCTTCGTCCTCTCCATCCCGGCGCTGCTGCTGATCCGCCAGGGCTCGCTGGCCGCGATCGGCCTGGGCATGGCCGCGCTCGGCCTGCTGCTGGTCTGCTTCACCTCGACGATGCCGTCCACGCTCCCCGCGCTCTTCCCCACGAAGGTCCGCTACGGCTCCCTCTCGATCGGCTTCAACATCTCCGTCTCGCTCTTCGGCGGCACGACCCCGCTGGTCGTGACGGCCCTGATCAGCGCGACCGGCGACAAGATGATGCCCGCGTACTACATGATGGCCGCCGGCGTCATCGGCGGTATCGCGGTGTGGAAGATGACCGAGAGCGCCGGCCGCCCGCTGCCCGGCTCCAAGCCCGCGGTGGCCAGCGAGGCCGAGGCCCGCGAACTGCGCACAGCGGCCTGACCCCGCCACCGCCCGCACCGACTGCACGACGGAGCCCCCTACCGCCCCGGCAGGGGGCTCCGTCGTGGGCGCGTCCGCCCGTGGGGCGCCCGGGGGTCGCGTGGGGCGATGCGGCAGGATGACGGCATGAGCATCGTGAAGATCAATGTGCTGACCGTCCCCGAGGAGCAGCGGGAGGTGCTGGAGAAGCGCTTCGGCGCCCGGGCCGGTGCCGTGGAGTCCTCGGACGGCTTCGAGTGGTTCGAGCTGCTGCGCCCGGTGGAGGGCACCGACCAGTACCTCGTGTACACCCGCTGGCGTGACGAGGAGTCCTTCCAGGCGTGGATGGAGGGCCCGATGAAGGCCGCGCACCAGGGCGGCGGCGAGGGTGGCGAGCGTCCGAAGCCGGCCGCTTCCGGCTCCACCGTGTGGTCGTTCGAGGTCGTCCAGCAGGCCGCCCCGAAGCAGGGCTGAGCCGCGTGACGGGGGATTGCGCGACCGGCCGCCGGGCGTGGACGGTCGGCGAGGAGCCGGTCGCCTCGTCCGGGGCCGCCGCCCTCCTGCGGGCCTACCTCGCCGAGGTGGCGTCCCGCTGGTACCGCCGCCCTGCCACCGACGAGGAGCTGGACCGGGCCGTCGCCGAGGACCCGGTCGAGGACCTGACGCCGCCCGCCGGGGCCTTCCTGATGGCCCGGTACGGCGACGAGCCGGGCGGCTGCGCCGGCGTACGGCTGCTGGCTCCGGGCACGGCCGAGCTCAAGCGCATGTACGTCCGGCCCGAGCTGCGCGGCAGCGGGGGCAGCGGCGCGCTGCTGGCCGCCGCGGAGGCCGCCGCGCGCGGGCTCGGCGCCCGGCGCGTCCGCCTCGACACGCGCCTCGACCTGGTGGAGGCGATCGCCTTCTACCGGCGGTCGGGGTTCGTGGAGATACCGGCGTACAACGAGGGTCCGTACGCGCAGATCTGGTTCGAGAAGCGGCTGGACTGAGGGCGGAACGAGGGTCAGGGCGGGCCGGGGATCAGGCCGGGCCGGCCCCCGTCGTGCGGCGCTGGAGGCGTGCGTCGTCGCCGTCGTGCGGGCGCTCGCCGTCCGAGCCGCCCATCTCGGCGGTCAGCTGCTGGACGAGTTCGGTCAGGTCGGTGGGGCGGTCCTTGGTCCACCAGTCGCCGAGCAGCTCGGCCAGCGCTTCCTGGCGGGCGGCCGCGAGCCGGCTCGCGACCCGCTGCCCCGCCTCGGTGAGCACCATCGGCATCCCGTGCCGCTCCGCGAGCCCCCGCTCCTCCAGCTGCCGGGACGCCTCCGAGATCACGCCGAGCGGTACGGCGCTGCGCTCGGCGAGCAGCGCGGGCTCCACCGAGCCGTAGCGGTTCATCCGCAGCGCCATCCAGCTCGCCGCCGGTTTCAGGTCGTACCCGGCGCGCGCGGTGATCGACTGGTACAGCTTCTTGCGGCCTTCCAGGCAGCCCAGCTTGGTGAGCGCGCGGGCGCATTCGTCGCGCGAGGACCGTTCGACCGGGTTCGAGGAGAGCACCTCGGTGGTGTCCGGCGCGGTGACCGAGCCCCGCAGCGGCTCCTCCTTGAGCAGCCAGGCCAGCGCGAAGGCCAGCAGCACGACGGGCACCGCGTACAGGAAGACGTCGGTGATCGACGACGAGTAGGCGTCCAGCACGCCGGACGCCTGGCCGGGCGGCAGCTTCGCGACCGAGCGGGGGTCCTCGGCCAGCGTGCCCGGGTCCACGCCGGGCGGCAGCCGGCGGCCGGCGAGCGCGTCGGCGATCCGCGGGCCCAGCATGTTGGCGAAGACCGTGCCGAAGATCGAGACGCCGAAGGACGCGCCGATCGAGCGGAAGAAGGTCGCGCCAGAGGTGGCCACGCCCAGGTCGGCGTACGGGACGGCGTTCTGCACGATGAGCACGAGGACCTGCATGACCAGGCCGAGCCCGAGGCCGAAGACGAAGAAGTACCCGCTCATCTCCGCGACGCTGCTGGCCCGGTCGAGCTGGTGCAGGAGGAGCAGGCCCACGGCGGTGACCGCGGTGCCGGCGATCGGGAAGACCTTGTAGCGCCCCGTACGGCTGACGAGCTGGCCCGAGACCGTGGAGGAGAGCAGCATGCCGACCACCATCGGCAGCATGTGCACGCCGGACATGGTCGGCGAGACGCGGTGGACGACCTGGAGGAACGTCGGCAGGTAGGTCATCGCGCCGAACATCGCGAAGCCGATGACGAAGCCGATGGCCGAGGTGAGCGCGAAGGTGCGGATCGTGAAGAGGCGCAGCGGCAGCACGGGCTCGGCTGCCCTGCGTTCGACCAGTACGAAGGCGCCGAGGAGCAGCACGCCGAGCACGCCGAGGCCGATGATCTGCCAGGAGCCCCACGGGTAGCTGACGCCGCCGAGCGAGGTCATCAGCACGAAGCAGGCGGCGACCGCGGCGATCAGGACCGTGCCGGGGTAGTCGATGCGGTGCGGGGTGCGGCTCGACGGGATGTGCAGCACGGCGGCGATGACGATGAGCGCGACCGCGCCGATGGGCAGGTTGATGTAGAAGACCCAGCGCCAGGTGAGATGGTCGACGAAGAGGCCGCCGAGGAGCGGCCCGAGGACGCTCGTCCCGCCGAAGACCGCGCCGAACAGTCCCTGGTACTTGCCGCGCTCGCGGGGCGGCACGATGTCGCCGACGATCGCCATCGACAGCACCATGAGGCCGCCGCCGCCCAGGCCCTGGACGGCGCGGAAGGCGATGAGCTGCGGCATGTTCTGCGCGATGCCGCACAGCACGGAGCCGATGAGGAAGATGACGATGGCGGTCTGGAAGAGTTTCTTGCGGCCGTACTGGTCGCCGAGCTTGCCCCACAGCGGGGTGGCCGCCGTGGAGGCCAGGAGGTAGGCGGTGACCACCCAGGAGAGGTGGTCCAGGCCGCCGAGCTCGCTGACGATCGTGGGCAGCGCGGTGGCGACGATGGTCTGGTCGAGCGCCGCGATCAGCATGCCGAGCAGCAGCGCGCCGATCGCCACCAGGACGGTCCGCTGCGGCCGGTCCTCGGCGGGGACGGCGGGAGCGCTGGTGTCCTGCGCCATGGACGTCTCCTTACGTCGGAACCGCGGCGGCGGGCGGACACGGGCGGGCCCGGCCGCGGCCGGGGAGCGGAGCCGCACTCCCCGTCCGGATCATTTTGCCCCGCTATGGCCCGTCGGGCGATGTGTTGGACTCCACTTGTTCACGTCCGGGCGCCCTGTGCAGGAGGCGGCGGCGTCTGGATAATCGCAGCCGACGACGAGGGAGGGGACCCGTACGTGGAGGCCAGGAACTGCCCGACCTGCTTAGCCCCCGCTCGGACCGACGGCCGCCCCGGCTGCCGGTGCGAGCAGGCGGTGGCGCCGGATTTCGACCCCCTGCACATCCGGCCGTACGTCACGCTGCCGGACGCGCCCGACCCGGACGATCCGCCGGACCCGCCCCGCAGGCCGCGCGCGTTCACGGTGCGGGCCTACGGTCCGCCGGCGTTCCCGCCGCCTTCGTACGTCCGGGTGGAGCGGCCGCCGTACGCGCCGCCGCCGTACTCCTCGCTGCCGGCCCCCGAGCCGTACGCCACCCAGGCCGATGAGCCGGTCCCGGAGCCGTACTCCGGGGAGACGCCCGACCGGCGGCGCGCCGCGCTCCCCGTCGTGGGTCCGGTGGCGTTCATGGACCCGCCGCCGGAGGCCGCTCCCGTCATGGGGCGGGCGGGCGGGCAGACGGTTCCGCCCGCGCCCCGGCGGCACGGCCGGTCCGCGCTGCTGGCCGGGCTCGTGGTCACCGCGGCGGCCGGTTCGGTCTGCGCGGCGCTCTTCGGCGGTGAGCTGCGGCCCGCGGGCGGGACGGGTCAGGCGCTGCCCGACCTCGGCGGACGCTCCAGCGCCGACCTGCCCACCGAGGAGGCCGGGGAAGCCGGGGAAGCCGGGGAAGCCGCGCGGGCCCGGCCGACCGCCCCGGCCGCGGCCTCCCGCTCGGCCGCCCGGCTGCCCGGTGCGCGGACCGTCGACGCGGCCCTGCTGTCCGAGGGCGCGAACGGCCCGGAGGTCGTCGAGCTGCAGCGGCGGCTGGCGCAGCTGGCCCTGTACGCCGGCGCCGCGGACGGCCGGTACGACGCCGGGGTGACCGCCTCCGTGGCCCGTTACCAGCGGGCGTACGGCGGGACCGGCGATCCGTACGGCGTCTACGGCCCCGTGACCCGTGCCTCACTGGAGTCGCGCACGGCCCGGCCCTGACGCCTCTGACCGGCCCTTTTCCGCTCCGTACCACTTCGCCCCCTTGGTCCTTCGGCCAGGGGGGCCTGGCGTATGGCGGCAGCGCTTTGTATCGTGGATGAACAAAGTGGTTCCGCCCGTTTTCCCTGACCGGCGGGCGGAGCCGCTCTTGTTCTCGCGTCGCTCTCGTTCTCGCACCACTTCAGCCCTCCAGCCGAGGAGCCCGCCATGACGGCACCCCGCACGCTCACCGCCCGCGCGCTGCTGCTCGACATGGACAGCACCATCGTCAACTCCGAGGCCGTCGTCGAGCGCTGCTGGCGCCGCTGGGCCGCCGAGCAGGGCATGGCCGCCGAGGACGTGCTGAAGGTCGTGCACGGCCGCCAGGGCTGGGCCACCATGGCCGCGCTCCTCCCCGACCGCCCGATGGAGCAGAACCACGAGGACAACCGGCGGATGCTGGCACAGGAGACCGCGGACACCGACGGCGTCGTACCGGTACCGGGCGCGCCCGCCTTCATGGCCGCGCTCGACGGCGTGCCGCACGCCCTGGTGACCTCCGCGAGCGTCCCGCTGGCCGACGCCCGGATGGGCGCCGCCGGGCTGGCGATGCCGGCCGTACGGATCACCGCTGAATCGGTGAGCGCGAGCAAGCCGGACCCGGAGGGCTTCCTCAAGGGCGCCGCCGAGCTGGGCTTCGCCCCCGAGGACTGCCTCGTCTTCGAGGACTCCGAGGCGGGCATCCGGGCCGGCCAGGCCGCCGGGATGCGGGTCGCCGGCGTGGGCGAGCGGGCCGCGGCCTTCGCGCCGACGGTGCAGGTGGACGACCTGACGCAGGTACGCGTCGAGGTACTGCCCGAGGGCGGCGTGCGGCTGCACTTCGCCGTCTGAGGGCGCGAGCGACCAGGAACCACGAGGGGCGCCACCCGGCCGGGTGGCGCCCCTCGACGCTGTCACGGCGCGCTCAGCCCGCGATCGCCTCGTACAGGCTGAAGCCCGCGAGCACGATCATCACGCAGGCCGCGATCTTCGTGATGAGCTTCAGGGGGACGAACCGCATCAGCGTGCGGCCGCCCAGGATGCCGAGCGCGGCCACCGCCCACAGGGCGAGCACGGCACCGACGCCGACGGAGACGGGATCGCTGTAGCGGGCCGCGAGGTTCGCCGTCATGATCTGCGTGAGGTCACCGAACTCGGCGACCAGGATCATCATGAAGCCGGCCCCGGAGACCTTCCAGAAGCTCTGGTCGGCGGGCTTCTTGACCTCTTCCTCGTCGTCGTCCTTCTTGAACAGCAGCACGGCGGCGCCCGCCAGGAAGAGCACGCCGACGATGCCCTGGACCAGGCGGTGCGGCAGCAGGGTAAGCACGCTGCCCGCGGCGATGGCGAGCGCGACGTGCACCAGGAAGGCCGCCGCGACGCCGACGAACACGTACGACGCGCGGTAGCGGGTGCCGAGCATCAGCCCGGCCAGTGCGGTCTTGTCGGGCAGCTCGGCGAGGAAGACGACGCCGAAGACGACGGCTGCGACGGAAAAGCTGAACACGGGGTGGAATACCTCGTTCGATAGGGCCGCACCGAAAGGGGCCCGGGAAGAGGGGTCGCTTCGGCACGGCAGCGTCGGACACTGCGGCCGAAGGTCTCGCTGGCGTACGGAAACGATCCCGCGGATCCGATCCGTACGCTCCGGGCGCCGGCGGGTCCATCCATCGCGCGCGTGCGAAGCACGCTCCACCAGGGGTGGTGGTCGGGCGACGGGTGGGACCGCAGTATGTCGACGGTCCGGCGAAGAGCTACTCCCCTTCTGCTGGGACCAAGCGTACGCGGTGCAGCCGCCCGCGGGCGACCAGCTCCAGTACCACCGATACCGCGACCGCCTGCACGGCCAGCAGCGCCACCAGGACGAACAGCTGCACCGCACCGGCCTGAACGGGTGAAGCGCCGCCCAGCAGCATGCCGACGAACGCGCCCGGCAGTGTGACCAGCCCCACCGTCCGGGTCTGGTCGAGGCCCGGCAGCAGCGCCTCGGAGGCGACCGGCCGGGCCACCTCCATCCGCGCCTCCCGGTCGAGCAGCCCCAGCGCCAGGCCCGCCTCCACCTCGCCGCGCCGGGACTCCAGCTCGTCCAGCGCGCGCCGCCCGCTCAGTACCGTCGCCGTGAGCGCCCCGCCGATGAGGATGCCGGTCACCGGGATGAGGGTGACCCCGCGGGGCGGCACCAGGCCGGTCAGCAGCAGCACGGCGACCACCGGCAGCACGCCCGCGGCGATCGGCGCCGCGGCCCACCACCACGTGCGGTTGGGGGTGATCCGGCGGCCCGCCGTCCGCACCGCGACCAGGAACATCAGCAGCAGGAAGCAGACCAGCAGCGGGGCCGCGCGCACCACCCAGCCGATGAGGAAGGAGACGGCGGCGAGCTGGGCGGCGGCGCGCAGGCCCGCGACGGCGATGTCCCGGGCGTGGTCCAGCCGGCACAGCGCGGCGACCGTCACGGCGGCGACGAGCAGCACCCCGAGCACGACCGCGAGGGTGACGTTGACCGGCAGCAGCACACGATCACCTTAAGGACTCCGGGCCGGCCGGCACGGTCAACGGACGCATGTTCGGCGCGTGCTGGCGGCGCGTCACCTCTTGATCTGACGTGGGCATGTCGCCACTCTGTTACCTGGAACCCGCACGACTTCCCTTGTCCCCCCACATCAACGGGAGTTCCGATGTCCAAGGTCTACGCGCGTCGCGCATCCCTCGCCGCCGGTTCGGCCGCGGCCCTCGTCTGCACACTGCTGCTCAACGGCCAGTCCGCCCAGGCCGCGCCGCCCGCGCCGCCGAGCGCCGCCACCGCCCGTACGTACCTCGCCGAGATCAAGGAACAGGCCGAGGGCCCGCAGGACGGCTACAGCCGCGACAAGTTCCCGCACTGGAGCGACCAGGGCGGCAGCTGCAACACCCGTGAGGTCGTCCTCAAGCGCGACGGCAAGGACGTCGAGACGGACGGCAGCTGCGCCGCGGTGAGCGGCAGCTGGACCTCCCCCTACGACGGCGCGACCTGGACGCAGTCCTCGGACGTCGACATCGACCACGTCGTACCGCTCTCCGAGGCGTGGAAGTCCGGCGCCGCCGACTGGACCACCGACCGCCGCGAACAGCTCGCCAACGACCTCACGCACTCCCAGCTCATCGCGGTCACCGACAACGTGAACCAGGAGAAGGGCGACCAGGACCCGGCCGAGTGGCTGCCGTCGAAGACCTCTTACCACTGCGAGTACGCGCGGATGTGGGTATGGGTCAAGCACGAGTACGGCATGACCGCCGACTCCGCGGAGAAGGCCGCGCTGAAGAAGATCCTCGACGGCTGCTGACCGGGCGGCCGCCGACCCGCGGCCACCACCGACCGGGCGGCTCCGCCCTCCATCCCCATGCCCGGCGGAGCCGCCCGACCTCCCTCCGGCCGCCGCCCCTGAAGCGGGGTGCTCCTATCCTCGGAGCCGAGTGCGGGCGGCCGTCCGTACGGGGTGCGGGCACACCGGCCCGCGCGAGGGAGGACCGCGATGACCGGACTGCGGCTCGGACCGCTGCTGCGCTACGTGGACGAGGACAGCGCGACGGTGTGGGTGAAGACCGCGGCGCCCTGCGAGGTGACCGTGGCGTGCGGCAGCGGCGTCACCGGCGCGGACCGCACCTGGCAGGTCGCCGGGCACCACTACGCGCTGGTGCCCGTCGAGGGCCTGGCGCCGGGCGAGGAGACGCCGTACCGGGTCCTGCTGGACGGGGAGCAGGTCTGGCCGCTGCCGGACAGCCCGTACCCGCCCTCCGTCATCCGCACCCTGCCCGCCGAGGGGCGCGGCCCGCTCTCCGTGGCGTTCGGCTCCTGCCGCTGGGCCGCGCCGCCCTCGGGCGGCAAGAGCCACCTGGCCGCGGTGCCGGGCGTGCCGGGCGAGCACCACGACCCGGCGGGCCCCGACGCACTGGACACCCTCGCCGCCACGCTGGCCCGCGATCCGGCCCGTCCCCGCCCCGACGTGCTGCTGCTCCTGGGCGACCAGGTCTACGCCGACCAGACCTCGGAGGCGACCGCGGCGCTGCTGGCCCGCCGCCGCGACACCGCGCGCCCGCCGTGGACGCAGGTGGCGGACTACGAGGAGTACACCCACCTCTACGACGAGTCCTGGCTGGACCCGGAGGTGCGCTGGCTGCTCTCCACGGTCCCCAGCTGCATGATCTTCGACGACCACGACGTGATCGACGACTGGAACACCTCGGCCGCCTGGCTGACCCGGATGCGCGCGACCCCGTGGTGGCGCGACCGGATCCTCGGCGGCCTGATGTCGTACTGGGTCCACCAGCACCTGGGGAACCTCTCCCCCGCCGACCTCGCGCGCGACGAGCTGTACGCCCGGGTGCGGGCGGCGGCGGACGGCACCGCGCTCGTACGGGACTTCGCCGCGGCGGCGGACGCCGACCCGACCTGCGCGCGCTGGAGCTACCGGCGCGACTTCGGGCGGGTACGCCTGGTCATGGTCGACACGCGCGCCACCCGCGTCCTGGAGGAGGGCGGCCGGGCGATGCTCGACGCGGAAGAGGCGAAGTGGGTGCGGCAGGAGGTGCTGGACGGACCCGGCAGCTACGACCACCTGCTGATCGGGAGTTCGCTGCCGTGGCTGCTGCCCCACCTGGTGCACGACGCGGAAGTCTGGAACGCGGCGCTGTGCCGCGGCGCGCGCGGCCCGGGGTGGGCGCGGCGCGGTGAAGCGCTGCGCCAGCGGGCCGATCTGGAGCACTGGGCCGCCTTCCCGGAGTCCTTCGCGGCGCTGGCCGACCTGATCTCGGAGGCCGCCGACGGGCCGGCCGCGCCGGCCACCGTGTGCGTCCTGTCCGGCGACGTGCATCACGCGTACGTGGCCGAGCCGCACTGGCCCGAGGGGGCGGGCCCGGCGGGCCGCGTCCTGCAGCTGACCTGCTCGCCGGTGCACAACAGCATCCCGGCGGTGATGCGGGTGGGCTTCCGCTTCGGCTGGAGCCGGGCGGGCCGGTGGCTGGGACGCGCGCTGTCCCGGCACGCGCGGGCCGGCCGGCCGCCGGTGTCCTGGCGCCGCACCGGCGGCCCGTGGTTCGGCAACCAGCTGATGACCCTCACCCTGCGTGGCCGCGACGCCCGGCTGAGCCTGGACCAGGCCCGCGAGGCGACGGACGCCGCGAGCGGACGACGGTCGGCACGCCTGGAGCGCGTACTGGAGCGGTCCCTGACGTGATCCGGCGGGCGGCGACCGGGGACTGCGCACCCTCTTGACGAGTCCACTGGTCTGGACCAAAGTGACGGTCACGGCAAAGGTTCAGACCAAGCACAACAAACGCTTGAAGTTGCAAGCACCAATAAGGCACGCCTAACCTCAGGTCTCTCGGTTACGTCCCCAACCGCAGGAGTCCCTGTCATGTCCACACCTCTCCCCTCGTTCACCGAACGCGCCCGCCCCCACGCGACGGCGCTCTTCCGCATCGTCACCGGCCTGCTCTTCGCCTGCCACGGCGCCTCCTCGCTCTTCGGCGTCCTCGGCGGCGCGATGGGCCAGGGCGGCACCGTCCCGACCGGTACCTGGCCGGGCTGGTACGCCGCGGTCATCCAGCTCGTCGGCGGCCTCCTGGTGCTGCTCGGCCTCGGCACCCGCACCGCCGCCCTGATCAGCTCCGGCTCCATGGCGTACGCATACTTCTCCGTCCACCAGGGCGAGGCGCTGTGGCCGATCCAGAACGGCGGGGAGGCGTCCGCGATGTTCTGCTGGGCCTTCCTCCTGCTGGTCTTCACCGGCCCCGGCGCCTGGGCGCTGGACCGCGTCTTCTTCGGCCCCGGCGACCGGGACGAGAGCGCCGCTCCGGCCGCGCCCCGGCGGGAGCCCAGCGCCGCCTGACCCGCCGCCCGGCAGCACCACTCTCCGCTCAGCCCTGAGGGCCGCCTGTCCCGGCGGCCCTCAGGTCGTTCCCGGCCCCGCTACCTCGCCGCGTGCTTGAACGGCACCGAGAAGCAGCCCAGCCGGTCGCCCGCCATGCCGGCGTGCCCCTGCCCGGTGTGCGTCTTGTGGTCGTGGATCACCACGGACCGTGCCTCACCCGGCCGGAACCACCACGAGTGCTTCGACGCCATCGAGGCGTCGCCGTCGGAGTCCGTGGTGAAGTCCAGCCACACCTCGTTCTCCGGATTGGCGTACTTCGGGTCGGTGGACGGCTGATGCGGGTCCTTCCGGTTCTGGTAGTGCGGCCCGGAGTCGTCCGGCTTCTCACCGCACGGCTTGGTGTGGACGTGCGCACCGTAGGTGCGATGCGGCTCAAGCCCCCGCACCTTCAGCCGGATGGTCATCCCGCGCTCGTTCTTCCACTGCGCGACCATGATCCGCGCGTTGGCCGGCACCTTCTTCGTGTTGTACGTCACCGCGTCGGAAGGGTCGAACTCCGACACCGGGGTGAACCGGCTGTCCTTGCCCACCACGAGGTCTCCGCCGCCGGGTGTGCCACCGTGCACGGGCGCCGCAACAACCGGCGCCGCCAGTAACAGTGCCGCCATCGCGCCCGTCAGAATTCCTGCCGCCATCCCACGTCCTCCTTGTCACTCCCCGTAGGCGCGCGGACGCGCGCCGGATCCCCCGTGTAGCCCAGCAGGGGATCTCACCGGCAGGAAACGCGTGATTCGGACAACACCTGCGGCCCCTGGCTCCGATCTCCGGACATCCCAGGCGTACGCTGTACAGCTGTACGAGCGACAAGCCGCCCCTGCCGCTGCCATGCGACGTCGCGGCCGGGGACGACTTGGAGTAATGAGGTGCTGGAGAGTCTGGGGGCGCTGGCCGATCCCCCGTGGATTTATCTGATCGTCGGGCTGTGTGTACTGCTCGACGTCTTCGTGCCCTTCCTGCCGAGCGGCGTGCTGCTGATCGCCGCCGCGACGGCCGCCGGGACCCGGTCCGCCGCCGTCGGCGTCTCCCCGGTGCGCGGTGACTCCGGCCTGCCGGACCTGCTCGCGCTCGCCCTGTGCGCCGCGACCGCTTCGGTACTGGGCGACCTGGCCGCCTACCGGGTGGCCTGGCGCGGCGGCGATCGCTTCGACCGCGCCATCGCTCGCTCGCGCCGCCTGACCGCCGCGCAGGAACGTCTCGGCACCGCGCTCACCCGGGGCGGTGGGACCATCGTCGTACTGGCCCGCTTCGCGCCCGCCGGGCGCTCCGTGGTCAGCCTCGGCGCGGGCGTCGCCCACCGCACGGTCCGCGAGTTCCTGCCCTGGTCGATGGTGGCCGGGGTGGCCTGGGCGGCGTACAGCGTGGCGCTGGGCTACTTCGGGGGCCACCTGCTGGGCGCCACGTGGTTCAGCACCGCGGTCTCGTTCCTCGCCCTCTTCGCCGCCGGCTCCGCCGCGCTGTACGTGATGCGCCGCCCGGAGCGCCGGCCCGCACACTCGGGCTGACGTCCGGCGCCGGTCCGCCTAAAACGCGTCTTTCGGATCAGCCCGTACCGCCTCCGGCACCACCGCGATCGGGCACAGCGCGTGCAGCAGCACGGCGTGGGCGACCGAGCCCAGGCGGCGGCCGACCGGCAGCCTCCGGCGGTGCCGCCCGACCACCACCAGGTCGCTCTGCTCGGACGCCTCGACCAGCTGCCCGGCCGCGTCCGCAGGGCGCAGCGCGGCCTCCACCTCGACCTCCGGGTACCGCTCCCGGTACCCGGCGAGGACCTCAGACACCTGCCTGACCAGCGCTTGTTCGTACTCCCGCTGTGTCGTGTCGTACGCGATCAGGTAGTCGAAGGCGTTCGGTACGACCATCGGCCACATGTACGCGGCGATCACCTGGAGGGCCGCTCCGCGCCGGGCCGCCTCCTGGAAGGCGAAGCCGAGCGCGCTGCTCGCCCGGGTCTCCTCCGCCGTCGGGTCGATGCCCAGGGTGACGCGGCCGTGCGCCGGTCCCTGCCGGTGGCCGACGCCGGGCCGGGCGGCCCCGCC
>NZ_JBEPFC010000137.1:0-19691 GCF_040301705.1 Streptomyces sp. NPDC000151
CGGCTGGTCATCGACACATCCGGCGACGTGCTCGACGACCGCGTCGACGAGGCCGTGGCCGACGCATGGCTGCACGGTGCCGACGTGGACTGGGCGGCGCTCGCCGCTGGGCGCGGGCGGCGGGTGCCGCTGCCCACGTACCCCTTCACGCGGCAGCGTTACTGGGCACTGGACCGCCTGCCGCCGCTGGCCGCGCCGGCCGGTGCGCCGACGCCCACCAGGGAGGACGCGCGGCCCGGCGGGCCCGCGGACGAGGTGACCGCGGGGCTGCTCGGTCTCTGGCGGGAGATCTTCGGCGTGCCGACGCTGGGCCCCGACCACGAATTCGGCGAGCTGGGCGGGGACTCCCTCACCGCGATGCGGATCGAGGCCGCGGTACAGCGTCGCCACGGCGTGTCGGTCAACGTCCACCGCGCGGGCGGCGGACAGGCCACCGTACGACGGATGGCGGACATCCTTCGCGGCCTGCAACGCCCGGCGGGCGCGGCTGCCGAGGGCGGCGCTGCCGCCGGGACCGCCGATGGACCCGTGGGGCTCTCCGTGATCGACCAGGCCGCCGAAGGGATCGACGCCGACCTGGACCTCCCGCTCGGCGAACCCGCGGCACCCGGCCGCACGCTCGGTCCGGACACCCTGCTGACCGGCGGCGGCACGGGCGCGCTGGAGACCTTTGTCCTGCACGAGCTGCTGCTGCGGCGGCCCGACGCCCGGGTCCACCGGCTGCTGCCCGTGCCCGACGAGGACAGCGGCCACGCGCTGCTCGCCGAAGCGGCGGCCCGCTTCGGACTGCCGGCACCGGACCCCGCCCGGGTGCCCGTCGTCCCGGCCGGCCTCTCCTCCGTAGGCAAGACGCTCACCCACCACCGGGACGGCGAACTCGCCCGCCGAGTCGGCCGGGTGGTGCACGCCGCGCCCCGGCCCGGCGACGGCGGGACGTACCAGGAAGTCCGTGGCCACGGTGTGCTCCCGTTCGCCGAGCTGCTGCGCTGGCAGCGCGAGAACGGCATCGCGGATCTCACACTGCTCTCCACCCTGGCCGCCTGTGCCCCCGCGCTCGGCGCCGAGCCCGTGCTCGCCGAGCAGCGCGAGCAGCCGCTGGATCCCGAACGCGGCGGTGCAGCCGTCGCGGCCTGGGTCGGCGAGCGCCTGCTGGAGCGGGCCGAACGGGACGGGATGCGGGTACGCGTGTTCCGTACGGGACTGCTGCTCGGCGCGCTCGCCGACGGCGCCTGCGATCCGTACGACCCGTTGGGGCAGCTGCTCATCGGGAGCCTCGCGACCGGCCTGCATCCGCTGGACGACCGGCCGCTGCCGCTCGTACCGGTCGACCGCGCGGCCCACGCGATCGCCGATCTCATGGACGCGCCCGGCTCGGAGGGCCGCGCCTACCACCTGGCGGACGAGCGGGCCGTGACAGTACGCGAGCTCTTCGGACTGCTCGCCGACGCCGGGCTGCCGACCGAAGGCGTCCCCGTACGGCCATGGCAGCGCGCCGTGGCCCTGCGCGCGCTGGAGAACGACACCCCTGCCCTGGACCCGCTCGCGCTGCGCGCCCTGCACGCGAGCGCGCCCGGAGCCACGGCCCGGTGGGAAGCGGCGGCCTGGCGGCCATGGCTGGAGCGGCAGGAACAGCGACCCGTGCCGACCGGTGAACTGCTGCGCCGCAGTCTGGAGTTCGCCGCCACCCACCACCCCGACTGCGCGGCCCTCACCGCCCACGCCCTGCCCCTGCCCCGAGGAGCACGATGACCGACCGCACGCTGTACGAATGGTTCGCCCGCTCCGTCGAGCGGTACCCCGACGCGCCCGCGCTGGAGGTGCGCGACCACCGCCTCACCTACCGCGAACTGCACGCCTGCGCGGCCGGGCTCGCCTCCCGGATGCTGCGGGACCACGGGCGGGCGCCGGAGCGCGTCGCGCTGCTCGCCGCACGCAGCCTGACCGCCTTCGTCGGGTACCTGGCCGCACTGCGCCTCGGCGCGGTCGTCACCCCGCTCAACCCGGGCTACCCGGCGCGCCGCAATCAGGGCGTGTACGAACTGGCCGGGGCCGAGGTGCTGCTCACGGACGAGGCGGGCGCGGCACAGCTGCCGCACTTCCCCGAGCGATCGGGGCACACCCGGCTCACCGTGGCCGATGCCGAGGCCGCTGCGTACGCCGACGCGGCGGGGACGCTGTCCCTAGACGGCCCGGGCACCACCCCGGACGACCTCGCGTACGTCCTGTTCACCTCCGGGTCCACCGGGCGGCCCAAGGGCGTGCCGATCCGGCACCGCAACCTCTCCCCGTATGTCGCGCACAACATCGAGCGGTACGAGGTCGGGCCGGGCTGCCGGGTGTCACACACCTTCGACCTCACCTTCGACCCGTCCGTCTTCGACCTCTTCGTGACCTGGGGCGCGGGCGCCACGCTCGTGGCGGCGCAGCGCTCGGAGCTGCTCAAGCCGGTCGACCACCTCGTCGAGCGGGGCATCACGCACTGGTTCTCGGTGCCCTCGCTCGTCTCGGTGGCGGCAGGCCTCGGCAATCTGCCGTCCGGGCTGGTCACCGGCCTGCGGTACGGCATCTTCATCGGCGAACAGCTGACGTACCGGCAGGCGGAGGCGTGGCGTGCGGTGGCCCCGGACGCCGTGCTCGAAAACGTCTACGGGCCAACGGAACTCACCGTTGCCTGCACCGAGTTCCGCCTCCCGGCCGATCCCGCCCAGTGGCCGGTGACGTCCAACGCCACCGTGCCCATCGGGCCCGTGTACCCCTTCCTCGACCAGCTGATCCTGGACGAGGAGGGCCGCCCGGCGGCCGAGGGCGAGCTGTGCGTCCGCGGCTCGCAGCGCTTCGACGGCTATCTGGACCCGGCCGACGACCAGGGACGCTTCGTCTACTTCGGAGGAACCGACGGCACTGATGGCGCGCGGGCGGAACCGTACGACGGCAAGGGCGGGCTCACCGCCGGGCACTACTACCGCACCGGCGACCGGGTCCGGCACGAGAACGGCGTGCTGGTCCATCTGGGCCGCCTCGACAACCAGGTCAAGGTGCGCGGCTACCGCATCGAACTCGGCGAGGTCGAGGCCGCGATGCGCCACCACCCGGCGATGCGCGAGGCAGTGGTCGTGGCGGTGCCCGGCGCCGACGGTACCGAACTCGTGGGCTGCTACACGGGGGAGGAGCTGACGCCGTCCGCCGCGATGCTCTGGCTGCGCAAGCACATCCCCGTCCACATGATCCCGCGCCGCCTCGTCCACCTCGACGAGCTGCCGCTCAACCCCAACGGGAAGATCGACCGCCCCGCGCTGCGGCAGCGGTTCACCGACCGTGTGCCGGCGGCCTGAGATGGCAGGGAAACCGATGCAGTTGCTCCGCGCCCTGGTGCCGCCGCCCGGTGTCGTCCGCGTCCTGACCGTCAGCAACCTCGCCCGGACCGTGGGCAACGGCTTCCTGCTGTCCGTCAGCGTCCTGTACTTCATCCGGGCCGTCCACGTGCCCGCCGCGCAGGTGGGGCTCGGCCTGACCGTCTCCGCGGTCCTCGGGATGGCCGTCAGCATTCCGGCGGGCCAGCTGTCCGACCGGCTCGGCTCGCGCACCGCCTCCATCGCGTTCGGCGTGCTGCAGGGAGTGCTGGTCTGCGGGTACGCGCCGGCCGCCGGGTTCGCCGGGTTCCTGGTCGTGGTGAGCCTGGCCGCGATGGCCGACTCGGCCAGTACCGCCGCCCGTGGCGCCCTGATCGCGGACGCGCTGCCGCCGGGCGAGCGGGTACGGGCCAGGGCGTACCTGCAGTCCGTCATCAACGTCGGCCTGTCGGGCGGCACCTTGCTCGGCGGCGTCGCGCTGACCGCCGACTCCCGTACGGTCTACACCGCCATGCTGCTCGGCGCCGGCGCGCTGTTCGTGCTGGGCGGCCTGAGTTGCCTGGCGCTGCCCGTGTCAGCGCCGGCCGCCACGTCCCAGGGCGAGCGGGCGCGGCACGTCCTGCGCGATGTGCCGTACCTGGCCGTCTCGGCGCTCAACGCCGTCCTCGTGCTGGGCACGGACGCGCTGCTCACCGCCGCGCTGCCCATCTGGATCGCGGACCGCACGGACGCGCCGGTCTCCGTCTACGCGGCGATCATGTTCCTCAACACCGCGATGTGCGTGCTGTTCCAGGTGCGGCTGAGCCGGGGCGCGGAGGACGTACGCGGCGGGGCCCGCGCGATGCGCCGCTCCGGTCTCGTGCTCGCGCTCGCCTGTGGCATCTTCGCCCTCTCGGCGGGCCAACCCGCATGGGTCGCCGTCGGCTGCCTGCTGGTGGGCGCCGTCGTCCAGGTCATCGGCGAGATGCTGCACTCCGCCGGCTCCTGGGCGCTGTCCTACGACCTCGCGCCCGCGCAGGCGCACGGCCAGTACCAGGGCCTCTTCGGGCTCACCCAGCGCGCGGGGGCCGCCGTCACGCCGGCCCTCACCACGGCCCTGCTCATCGGCTGGGGCAGCGCCGGCTGGCTGGTCTTCGCGGCCGTGCTGCTCGCCGGTGGCCTCGCGACGCCGGCGGTCGCGCACTGGGCGGAGCGCAACCGGCCGTTCGCCACCGGGCAGCCGGCCGCGGAGCCGGCGGCCACCACGGCCTGACCGGCCGGATCACTCGACCGAGCCAGAGAGAAGCAGATGGACTTCAGCCTGTTCTACTTCGGGGACGACGGCCGTGACCCGGCCGCGCGCGGCCGTTACGACCTGGTGCTCCAGGGCGCGCGGTTCGCCGACGCACACGACTTCACCGCCGTATGGACCCCCGAGCGCCACTTCCACCCCTTCGGCGGGCTCTACCCCAACCCCGCCGTCACCGGAGCCGCCGTCGCCGCCGTGACGAGCCGGGTCGCCATCCGCGCCGGCAGCGTCGTGGCGCCGCTGCACCACCCGCTGCGGATCGCCGAGGAGTGGTCCGTCGTCGACAACCTCTCCGGCGGCCGGGTGGGGCTCGCCTTCGCCTCCGGCTGGCACGCGGTGGACTTCGCGCTCCGCCCCGAGTCGTACGCCGACCGCAGGAAAGTCATGACCGACACCGTCGAGGACGTCCGCCGGCTGTGGCGCGGCGAGGAGCTGACGGTGACCGACGGAGCGGGCGCCGAGCAGCGCGTGCGGGCCTACCCGCCGCCCGTCCAGCGGGAGCTGCCCGTCTGGGTCACCAGCGCGGGCGGCGTGGAGACGTTCCGCGCCGCGGGCGACCGGCGCGCCGGCGTGCTCACCCACCTGCTCGGGCAGGACCTGGACGAACTGGCCGGGAAGATCCGCGAGTACCGCAGGGCGTACGCGGCGAGCGCGGGCCCGGGCGGCGGCGACGGCCATGTCGTCCTGATGGTGCACACCTTCCTCGGTGCCGACGAGGCCGAAGTCCGGGACCTGGTCAGGGAGCCGCTGAAGGCGTACCTGCGCAGCTCACTGGGGCTGCTGCTGGGCTCGGGAACGGTGGGCGCGCGGCGGGTGGACCCGGCGAAACTCAAGGAGAAGGACGTGGACTTCCTCGTCGCCCGCGCCTTCGACCGTTACTACGACGACGGCGGGCTGCTCGGCACGGTGCCCAAGGCCGCCCGCGTCGTCGAGCGGCTGGCCGGGCTCGGCGTGGACGAGGTGGCCTGCCTCATCGACTTCGGGCTGCCGGTCAAGACCGTACTGGACGGGCTCGGCCACCTCGACGCGCTGCGGAAGCGGTGCGCATGAGGAGCGGCGGGAGCGACACCGTGACGGCACCGGCCGCGTCCCGGACCGTGAGCGAGGCCGAGCGGCGGCGCTTCCGGCGGGCCGCCGGCCGGTTCCCCACCGGGGTCACCGTGGTCACGGCGCTGGCCGGGGGAGTGCCGCACGGCACGACCGTCAACGCCTTCGCCACGGCCTCGGTGGACCCGCTGATGATTCTCGTGGCGCTCGGCAACGGCTCCCGGCTCCTCAGCCACGCCCTGCACGGCAGGCGGTTCGCCGTCACCGTACTGGCCGCGCACCAGGAGGCCGACGCCCGGTGGTTCGCCGACCCGGGCCGCCCGGCCGGCGCCGCGGGCTTCGCCGGGCGGCCGTACCGGCCCGCCGCTCACGCCGGTTCACCCGTGCTCACCGAGGGCGTCGCCGCCTTCGACTGCGCGCTGGCCGGCACGTTCCCGGCCGGCGACCACACCGTCCTGCTCGGCCGCGCCGAGGAGTTCGAGGTGCTCTCGCCGGCCCCGCCGCTGCTCTTCACCGACAGCCGCTTCCATTCCGGACCCCGACCGGAACCCGACACCCTCCCGAGGATCACCACCCCATGACCTATGTCCTGATGTTTCCCGGCCAGGGGGCGCAGCGCCCCGGCATGGGCGCCGACTGGTTCGACCGCTTCCCCGAGCTGACCGACGCGGCCGACGCCGTGCTCGGCTACTCCGTCCGCCGTCTGTGCGCCGAGGACCCCGACGGGCTGCTCGGCCGTACGGAATACACCCAGCCCGCCGTCTACACCGTCAACGCGCTCGGCTACCGCGTCCTGCGCGAGGAGCACGGCGTCCCCGACGTCGCCATCGGGCACAGCCTCGGCGAGTACAACGCCCTTGAGGCGGCCGGGGTGTTCGGCTTCGCCGAGGGGCTGCGGCTGGTCGCGGCCAGGGCGCGCGCGATGTCCGCGGTCACCGGCGGCGGCATGGCGGCGGTGGTCGGCCTGGACGACGCGGTCCTCCGCCTCGTCCTGCGCCGCGCCGGGCTCGGGCGCGTCGAGGCGGCCAACTTCAACACCGCGGACCAGACCGTGATCGCGGGGCCGGCGGAGGACCTGGAGCCGGCCGCCGACGCGGCGCGCGCGGCAGGCGCCCGGATGGTCCGCAGGCTGGACGTCAGCGGGCCCTTCCACACCTCCCACATGGCCCCGGCGGCGGAGGAGTTCGCGCCGGTACTGAGGGCCGCGACGCTCGCCGCGCCCACCCTGCCGGTCCTCTCGAACCGGCACGCCGCGCCGTACGGCGACGACGGGCCCGCGATCGCCCACGTACTGCTCGAACAGATCGCTCACCCCGTGCTGTGGCGGCAGACCCTGGAAGGACTGCTGGCCGAGGGGAGGGCGGCATTCCGGGAGGCCGGCGACGGCAGCGTGCTCACCCGTATGCTGCGCGCCGTCCGGCGGGAAAGGGCGGCGGCGTGAACGGCACGACCGACGTGAGCGAGGCGGTGATCAGGCCGCGCCCGGTGGACGAGCCGGCGCTGCGGGTCTTCCTGCTGCACCACGCGGCGGGCTCGCACCTCACCTTCACCGAGTGGGCCCGGCACGTTCCCGACGACTGGGAGGTGTGCCTCTTCGAGGCGCCGGGCCGCGGGCGGACGAGCCACCGTCCCGCCCTGCGCGGCGCCCGTGACCTCGCGGAGTACTTCATCGGCCGGACGCTGGACCTGATGGACCGTCCGTTCGCGCTCTTCGGGCACAGCATGGGCGCGCTCGTGGCGTACGAGGCGGCCGCGCGGCTCGCCGCGCGCGGGCTGCCGGAGCCGTGCTGGCTCGGGGTCTCGGCCTGCGGCGCGCCGTACGAGGACCTGCCCGGCGAGGGCCTGGGCGGCGAGCCGCTGCACCGGATGCCGTCGGACCGGCTCCGGGCGGCGCTGCGGGCGATGGGCGGCATCCCGCCGGCGGTGCTCGACGAGGACGACCTCTGGGCGCTGTTCGAGGACCGGGTGCGCGCCGACTTCTCGGTGGTGGAGACCTGGGAGCCGCGGACGGTCTCGGCCGACGTGCGGGTCCCGCTGTCGCTCTTCGGCGGCGAGGACGACCGGGTGGTGCCCGTGGAGAACCTGCTCGACTGGGCGGACGGCGCCGACGATTTTGTCGGACAGCACCTTTTCCCGGGCGGTCATTTCTACTTCGAGGGGCGCGTGGCGGCCGTTGTCGGGCGGCTTGTCCAGGATATCCGGGCGACGGTTACAGCCGCCGGGTAAATATCGTTAAAAACATTGCCCAAATTCCGGACCGGCGGCTTGCGGGATTGCGGAAAAGCGGCTTGACGGGTCGCCGAATGCGGTGACATGATTCAGAAGGCGAAAGACCAATTCCGCAACATGGAATTGAATTGATCGAGACGGGGGAAACATGCAGTTCACGGCCCCGGCGCGACCAGCGGACGATGAGCGGGCCCTGCCCGCAGTCGACCGCTGGGCGCTCCCCGAATTGTTTCTGACGGCCGTACGGAAATTGACCACGACGGAATATCTCGCGACGGCCCGCATTCCGGGCGAGCACCCTTACTACACCGATCGCGTACCGGGCCCGGAGCGGGGCGCCGGAATCGATCCGCTGCTGCTCATGGAATGCTGCCGACAGGCCGGACCGTACGGCGGTAGGGAATTCTCGGGAATCGAGCCCGACGGGCGGTTCCTGATCGAATCCTGCGAGCTCGCGCTGCCCGGAATCCGCACCGCCGGCCGGACACCCGGACCGGCGGACCTGGCCCTGGCCGTGACCGCCGAAGGCCGCCCCGGCACCGGCACCGCACGGCGGATGACCTACGCCTTCGACATGACCCTTCCGGCGGGCCGTCTCGGCACGGCCGCCCTGCGCGTCCGGCACGTCTCCCGCGAGCTCTACGACGGCCTGCGCCCGGCCCGCGCCCGCAAGGCGGTGGCCCGCGCCGGAGCGCCGGTGCTGCCCTGCACGCCCGTCGCCCCGCACCTTGTCGGCCGCACCCGGCCGGAGAACGTGGTCCTCAGCCGGGTCGCGGTGGAAGGCGGCAGGGCCAAGGCGCTGCTGCGGCTGCCCGCCGACAACCCCGCGCTGTTCGACGCCGGATACGACCACGTACCGGCCATGGTCCTGCTGGAGGCGGCCCGGCAGCTCGCGCTGTGCACCGCCGCCGAAACGTACGGCGCGCTGCCGGCGCTGACGACGGTCGCCGGACTCGACCTGCGCTGTCACCGGTTCGCCGAGCCGCACCTCCCGGTCACCGTACGGCTGAGCGCGTACGGCACCGCCGAGCCGCAGGACGGGCTCGGTGCCGGCCTGCCACAACTCCGCTCCTTCCGGGCGGCGTTCGAGCAGAACGGTACGGCCGTCGCCGAGGGGCGGCTCCACCTCACCACCGCGGGACCGGAGGGGCGCCCCCGCCGCCCGGAGAGCCGGCGGCCGGTCGCCCTGGCTGTCCTCCCCGTCCCGGGCGCCGGACAGGAGCCGGCATGACGGCCGCCACGCACCGCGCCGCGGTCCTCTGTGGCCTGGGCGGAGCCCTGCCTGCCACCGCCGTACCGAACAGCGCGCTGGCCGCGGAGCTGGACACCACCGACGAGTGGATACGCACCCGTACCGGCATCCGGCAGCGCTTCGTCATCGCGCCCGGCGAGGCCACCTCCGACCTGGCCGTGGCGGCCGGGCGCCGGGCCCTGGAATCCGCCCGCAGGGGCCACGGCACCGAGGGCGGTCAGGACGGGACCGCAGCGGACACGGTGGACCTGGTCGTCCTCGCCACCAGCACCCCCGACCACCCCTGCCCGGCCACCGCACCCGCCGTGGCCCAGCGGCTCGGCCTGACCGGCGTCGCGGCCTTCGACATCGGCGCGGTCTGCACGGGCTTCGTCTACGCGCTGGCCACCGCCGCCTCCATGATCACCGCGGGCGCCGCGCGCCGCGCGCTCGTCATCGGCGCCGACACCTTCTCCACCATCCTCGACCCCGCCGACCGCACCACCCGCGCCATCTTCGGCGACGGCGCCGGAGCGGTCGTGCTGCGCGCGGGCGACCCCGCCGAGCCGGGCGCACTGCTCGGCTTCGACCTGGGCAGCGACGGCGCGGGCGAGGAGCTGATCACCGTACCGGCCGGCGGCTCCCGGCAGCGCTCGACGGCCACGCCCCCGCCCGAACGGGACCGGTACTTCACCATGCAGGGCCGCGCCGTCTTCAACGAGGCCGTGCTCAGCATGAGCAAGTCCGCCGAGACGCT
Source organism: Streptomyces sp. NPDC000151 (assembly GCF_040301705.1). NCBI lineage: Bacteria > Bacillati > Actinomycetota > Actinomycetes > Kitasatosporales > Streptomycetaceae > Streptomyces > Streptomyces sp. NPDC000151. The sequence goes on from NZ_JBEPFC010000137.1 coordinate 9,903, forward strand.
GCTCGCCCGGATCGGCTGGCGCGGCACGGACCTGGACCGGGTCGTGGCCCACCAGGCCAACGTCCGCATCCTGCGGGCCGTCGGCGAACAGCTCGGCCTCCCCGAGGACCGCCTCGTCATCAACCTCGACCGCGTCGGCAACACCGTCGCGGGCTCCATCCCCCTGGCCCTCGCCGACGCCGCCGCCGACGGCACCCTGCGCCCCGGCGACAAGGTACTGCTCACCGGCTTCGGCGGCGGCCTCACCTGGGGCTCGGCGGCCCTGCGCTGGCCGTCCCCGTACGTCGAACCGGTCGCGGCGCCGCGGGCGCCCTGACGCGCCCCGCGCCGTGTACCCCTCATTCACCTCTACACGACAAGGAACCACCGTGCCCACCATCGCCCCTGCCGACATCAAGACCCGCCTCGTCACGCTCCTGAGCACCAAGTTCGGGCTGCCCGAGGAGGAGATCCTCGCCGGCGCGACCTTCGACGAGCTGGACATCGACTCGCTCATCCTCGTCGAACTGGGCCTGCTCGTCCGTAAGGAGCTGGGCGTCGTCCTGGCCGAAGGCGACCTGCAGTCCTCCTTCCGTATCGACGACGCCGTCGCGGTCGTCGCCGAGAAGGGCGGCCAGGCATGAGCGCAGGCCGGGAGGTCGCGATCAGCGGCATCGGCCTCGTCACCCCGGCGGGCATCGGCGTCGAGGCCAACTGGGACCGCGTCCGCGCGGGCAGATCCGCCGCGGCCCGCGACCCCGAACTCGCCGGTCTCCCCGTCGACTTTTCCTGCCGCGTACCGGACTTCGACGCGAACGCGCTGCTCGGCCGGCGCACCGCCTGGCGCCTGGACCGCTTCGTACAGCTCGCCATGGTCGCCGCCCGGCAGGCCGTCGCGGACGCCGGACACGATGCCGCGACCTGGGACGGCACCCGCGTGGGCGTCGTCCTGGGGAACTCCCTCGGCGGGACCGCCACGTTCGAGGCCCAGCACCGCACGTACTACGACGGGGCGCCCGACGAGGTCTCCGCGCTGATGATCCCCATGGCGATGGTCAACATGGTCGCCGGCTACGTGGCCATCGACCAGCGCGTCCACGGGCCCAGCCTGGTCACCGCGACCGCCTGCGCCTCCGGCGCCGCGGCCCTCGGCACCGCCCGCGCCTGGCTCGCCGCGGACCTGTGCGACATCGTCCTCGCGGGCGGCACGGAGTCGGCGATCACACCGGCGACGCTCACCGGCCTCTCCCGCATGGGCGCCCTCTCGACCCGGCGTGACGAACCCGCCGCCGCGTCCCGCCCGTTCGCCGCCGACCGCGACGGCTTCGTCGCCGCCGAGGGCGCCGCGGTCCTCGTCCTGGAACGCGCCGATGACCTGCGGGCCCGCGGCGCACGCGGCTACGCCCGCCTCACCGGCTACGGCGCCTCCTCGGACGCCCACCATGCCACGGCGCCCGACCCGGAAGGCAGGGGCGTGACCCGCGCGCTGCGTACGGCACTGCGGGACGCGGGCGTGGCGCCCGACGAGGTCGACCACGTCAACGCGCACGGCACCTCCACGCCCATGAACGACCTGACCGAGGCCCGCGCGCTGCACCGCGTGCTCGGCACCCGCCCCGCCGTGACCTCCACCAAGGGCGTCACCGGGCACACGCTCGCCGCCGCGGGAGCGGTCGAGGCCGCCTACACGGCACTCGCACTGCGCGACGGCGTCGTACCACCCACCGCCAACGTCACCGCGCTGGACCCGGAGATCGAGGTCGACGTGGTGACCGGCGCCGCCCGCAGGACACCGATCGACGTGGCCGTCAGCACCTCGCTCGGCTTCGGCGGCCACAACGCGGCGCTCGTACTGACCGCAGCATGACCCGCGGCGCACCGCCGAACGGGAGAAATGGGGGAACAGCAACGATGGATGAGGAAGCGGAACAGGCCGGCGTGCGGACCGTCGCCGTGGTCGGCCTCGGCACGGCGGGCGCGGCCCTGGCCCGGCGCTGCGCCGCCGCGGGCCTGCGGACGATCGGCGTGACGGCGGACGCGGCGCACGCGGACCGCGCCCGGAAGGAGCTGGCCGGCACCGGCATCGAGGTGACCTGCGCACTCGACGCCGTCGCCGCGGCCGACGCGGTCATCGAGGCGGTACCGGAACGCGCCGCGGCCAAGCGTGCGGTGCTGGCGGCCGTCGCCGCCCACCGCCGTCCCGGCGTCCCGGTGCTCACCACGGCCCTGACCCTGACCGCCGCCGAACTGACCGCGGCGAGCGGCGGCCCCGGTCTGCAGGCCCTCCGCTTCGTACGGGCCGACCGGCTCACCGCGGTCGAGCTGGCCCGGGCACCCGGCACCCCCGAGCGGCACACGGCCATCGTCCTCGCGCTGCTGCACCGCCTCGGGCTGAAGGTGCATCAGGTACCGGACCTGCCGGGGTCGGTCGCTCCCGTGCTGCTCTTCGCGCTGCTCAACCAGGCCGCGTGGATGCACGAGGAGGGCCACGCGAGCGCGGCCGAGCTGGACACCGCCGTACGGCTGGGCTGCGGCTGGCCCGACGGCCCGCTGCGGACGCTCGACGCGATCGGCCTGGACACGGCACTGGACGTACTCGACGGCCTGCACGAACGCCTGGGCCCGCGCTTCCAACCACCGCGCGGCCTGCGGAAATTGGTCGATCAGGGCGCGCTCGGGGCCAAGGCGGGGCGGGGGTATGTGTGCGGGAACGCCGCCGCCACGCCCGCACCTGCCACCGCCACCACCCCCGCCCCCGTCCCCGGCATCGATCCGGTCGTCGTCATCGGCTCCGGCACGATGGCCACCGGTATCGGCGAGGTCTTCCTGCGCGGCGGCTACCGGACCGTGCTGCTGGCCCGTACGGAGGAGAAGGCGGCAGCGGCGGACGAGGCCGTGCGGTTCGGACTGGAGCGCACCGCCGCGAGCGGGCCCGACCCGGTCGAGGCGGTGGCCCGCTGGACGGCGACCACTGACCGGAGCGTGCTCGGCCGCGCGGGGCTCGTGATCGAGGCCGTCGTCGAGGACCCGGCCGTCAAGCGCGCGCTCTTCGCCGAGCTGGGCGCGGTCTGCGCGACCGGCACCCTGCTCGCCACGACCACCTCCAGCCTGCCGGTGGGGGAGTGCGCCACGGCGAGCGGCCGCCCCGCCGACGTCGTCGGGCTGCACTTCTTCAATCCGGCGCCGGCGATGCCGCTGGTGGAACTGGTCCGCGCCGCGGGCACCGGCGAGCCCGCGCTCGCCACCGCCCGGCGCATCGTGACGGGGCTCGGCAAGACCCCCGTCGACTGCGCCGACCGCACCGGCTTCCTCGTCAACGCGCTCCTCTTCCCGTACCTCAACGACGCGTTGGGGCTGCTGGAGGACGGCGCGGTCGGGCCGGCCCTGCTCGACGCGGCGGTGAAGTCGGTCGGCCGCCAGCCCATCGGGCCCACCCGGCTGCTGGACACGGTCGGCGCGGACGTCGCGCTCACCGTGGCCCGGCGGCTGTACGAGCAGTACGGCAGACGGCCGGAGTTCGCGCCCGCGCCCCTGCTGGAGCGGCTGGTCGACGGCGGCTTCCTGGGCCGCAAGAGCGCGGGCCGGGGCGTACGCGCCTACCTGACGGAGGCGGCGGCCGCGGTGGCCGCCTGACGTACGGAACACGGGGGGGGGGACGGGCGAGCAATCGCAGAACGACTCAAGGCCGGGTGCGCCCGGCCGGAAAGACAGCTCATGACGATGGACAGCAGCACCGCATCCGGCCCCTCCTCCGGGACCGTGACAGGGGCGCGGCCGGACGCCCCCGCCGCACGCCCGGCCCCCGCCCCACCACGCCACCGCGGCCTCGCCGTGTGCACGGTCACGGCCCTGCTCTTCACAGTGATGCTCGGCGGCACCCTGCCCACCCCGCTCTACCCCATGTACGCCGCGCGCCTGGGCCTGTCCCCCCTGATGGTGGCCCTGGTGTTCGCGGCGTACGCGCTCGGCATCCTCGGCCCGCTGCTGCTGGCCGGCGGCCTGTCCGACCAGATCGGCCGGCGCGCCGTCCTCGCACCGGCCGTCGGCGTCGGGCTGCTCAGCTGCGTGGTCTTCGCCGCCTTCCCCACCCTCCCCGGCCTGCTCGCGGGCCGCATCCTCTCCGGTGTCTCGGTCGGCCTGACCACGGGCGCGGCCACCGCCTATCTCGGTGAGCTGCACTCCCGCCCGCCCCGCGCCGCGCTCATCGCCGCGGTCACCAACATGGCGGGGCTGGGCGTCGGCCCGCTGCTCTCCGGCCTGCTCGTGGCGCACGCCCCGGCCCCGCTGATCACCCCGTACGCGGTGCTCGCCGCCCTGCTCCTGCCCGGCCTGCTGGTCCTCGCGCTCCCCGAGACCGTGCGCAAGGGCGGGGCGAAGGCCCGCGTCCGGCCGCAGCGGCTGTCGATACCGGCGCCGGCCCGCCCGGTGTTCACCGCGGCGGCCGTCGCCGTGTTCGGCTCGTTCGCGGTCCTCGGGCTGCTGTCGGCGCTGGCGGGCAAGTTCCTGGCCGAGGGTCTGCACCACACCAGCCCGGTCCTCGCGGGCATCGTCGTCTTCTGCGCGTTCGGCAGCGCGGGCCTCGCCCAGTTGGCCGCGGCGCGCATCGCGCCGCGCACCGGGGCGGTGTGGGGCATGGTCGTCGTACCGCTCGGGCTGGCCGCCATCGTGGTCGCGCTGCCGGCCGCCTCGCTGCCGCTGTTCCTGGTCGGCGCCGCTGTGGCGGGCGCGGGCGGCGGCGTGGCGTTCCGGTCGGGGCTCGCGCTGGTGGCGGCCGAGGCCCCGGCGGGCCGCGCGAGCGAACTGATCTCCAGTTACTTCGTCGCCGCCTACCTGGGCCTGGCCGTACCGGCGATCGGCGTCGGCCTGCTGGTCACGGCGACGACACTGCGGACCGCCGCCACGGTGTTCGCCGCTGTGGTGGTCCTGCTGGCCTTGACCAGCATCGCGGTCACGGTACGCACGAGGCCGGCGCCGCGGGGCTGAGCACGGGAGGCCGCCCCGCTCGGCGGAGCGGAGCGGCCTCGGGATCGGGCGCCGGTCAGGGGATGTAACGCGTGCGGTCCGTGCACAGCGACCAGATGACGAAGACGCCGAGCGCGATGCCGACCAGGGCCCAGATGGGCTGGTACGGCAGCCACATGAAGTGCGCGATCACGTACAGCGCCGCCACCACGACGCCGAGGGTGCGGGCCCAGCGGGTCCCCTTGAGCAGCCCGTACCCGATCACGGCGACGGCGAGGCCCAGTACGAGGTGGATCCAGCCCCACGCGGTGGTGTCGAACTTGTAGACATAGGTGTCGCCCGCCAGGTTGCCCGTCAGGACGTACGCCTGGTCGTTGGCGATGCCGGCGATTCCCTCCAGGACGCCGAGGACCCCGGAGACCAGCATCAGGACTCCGGCGAAGAGCGTGCCGCTGGACGCCCAGACGTTGTCCGGGCCGTGCGCCCGGGACGGCTTGGGGCCCGCTGCGTGGGGTGCTGCCTGCGACATGGTGGCTCCCCTTCCGAGACATGCGTCGGCGAATGCCGTCCGTCCAGCGTCGTCCCGCCGCGCCCCGGTGTCCACCGGATACGTTGCAGACCGAACGAACCCGGTCCCGGACGGGCACGCCCGGCTGGACGCCGGGACCGGGAGACCTCAGGTCCGTTCGCGAGGGGCGCGCAGCGCGCAGGCGGTGCGGCACCGCTCCTGTGGGCCTTCCGGGCGCGGAAAACCCGTTGTCCCGCCGCGCGGCCCCTGCTGAGGTGAGCACATGGATCACGAAGCGGTGCTCGCGGCGTACGACCGGCACATGCGGCAGGGGGCGCGGCCCGACGGCCCCGGCTCCCGGATCGAGCGGGCGGACGGCGTGGTCCGGCAGGCCGCCGACGCGGCGGACGGCTGGCACGGCGTCCTCTGGGCGGACCTCACGCCCGCCACCGCGGACGCCGCGATCGCCGCGCAGATCCGGTACTTCACCGGGCTCGGCCGGGCCTTCGAGTGGAAGCTGCACGCCCACGACCGCCCGGCCGGCCTCGCGGACCGACTGCTGGCGGCCGGTTTCGTCCCCGAGGACGAGGAGACCCTGATGGTCGCCGAGGCCCGTGACCTCCCCACCGCGGTGGACCTCCCGGCCGGTGTCCGCCTGGAGCCGGTCACCGGCGCCGCCGGCGTCGACCTCATGCTCACGGTGCACGAACGTGCCTTCGGCCCCGGCCGCGCCCGCTTCGGCAGCCAGCTCCTCGACCGGCTCGCCGCGGCCCCGGAGACGGTGGTGGCGGTGGTCGTGATGGCAGGGGAGGAGCCGGTGAGCGCGGCCCGCATGGAACTGCCGCCGGACGCGCCCTTCGCCACCCTCTGGGGCGGCGGCACCGACCCGGCCTGGCGCGGCCGCGGCATCTACCGCGCCCTGATCGCCCACCGCGCCCGCATCGCCGCCGCACGTGGCTACCCGTACCTCCAGGTCGACGCCTCCGACCAGAGCCGCCCCATCCTCCAGCGGCTCGGCTTCGCGCCGCTGACGACCACGACCCCGTACGTGTTCACGCCCGGGGCCGCGGCCACCGGCTGACGATCAGGGCCAGCGCACCGTGGCCACGGCGCTGCCGCCCCGAGTGCCGTCCGGCGCCACCGCCGTCAGGCGCAGCTCCGTCCCGCGCTCGGACCCGGACCGCGTCAGGGCCTTGACGTAGTACACGTCGTCGAAGATCCGCCCCAGCGACTCGGTACGGCCGCCCGGGAGCTCCCGGGTGAGGTCGTAGTACCAGACGCCCTGCCGTGCCAGCCGCCAGGAGAGGAAGACCTCGGCGGTGTCCCCGGCGGGGTGCACGGCGTCGACCGTGAAGCCGGCGGGTGCGGCCGGGCGGGGCGCGGGGCGGCCGGCGAGGAAGGCGAGTTCGCCGAGACGGAAGGTGTGGTCGGCGGGGCCGCCCGTGGTGGAGAACCGGACAGCCACCGCGGCGACGGTACGCCCCGCGAGCGCGGCCAGCGGCAGCTCCGCGGTGGTCCAGCCGCCCGCGCGCGGCCGGGCTGCGGGCAGCCAGACCGTGGCCCCGGGGTCCTCCTCGGTGATCAGGCCCAGCTCGACCCGGCCCGCCCGCTCGTCCGTCGCGTACACCAGCCGGGCCCGCTCCCCGCCCGTGACCCGCAGCCGGGTCTTGAACAGCCGGGCGGTGGTGGGCCCTTCCGGGGTGAGGCGGCCGGAGAAGCGCAGCGAGCTGCCGCCGTCGTAGGCCGTGGCGTAGTCGTACTCCGCGTGCAAGGGTTCGGCGCCGCCCGCGCCCCGCGTCCAGAACTGCCAGGTGGGCAGCACGTCCTGGATGCCGATGTTGTTCCACTCCCGGTCGGACACCTGACGGCCCGCCAGGAAGAAGGCACGCCCGTGCCCGGTGTTGAAGCGGGTGACGAAAGGAAAGCTGCCGATCACCGACCGCTCGGTGAGGTACCGGGCCACGCCGTCCCACTTGCGGAAGTTGTGCTCGTCGCGCGGCTTGCCGTCGTCCTCGTCCGGCCAGGGCACGTACTCCGTGCGCCCGGTCCGGGTCGGGTCCTCGTTCGGGCCCGACCAGTAGTGCCGCTCGCGCACGAAGACCTCGCCCTGCGCGTCCGGGTCCTCGCGCTCGGGGTAGCGGTCCCAGGGGAAGTGCGAGCCGAACAGCGCCCAGCTGGTCCGGGCCGGCTCCCCGTCGGGACAGACCATCCGGGCGTCGAACGGCGGATTGAAGCCGTACTTCTCGGTCTCGGTGCCGTGGAAGACCGCCTCGTACGGGTCGAGGCCCCGCTCCAGGGCCGTGCGGCGCGAGGTCTCCACGCCCTCCTCGGTGAGCCAGTAATTGGCGAAGAGGCTGTGGTTGACGGGGGTGTCGCCATGCTGGATCCAGTCGGCGTTCTTGTCGTTGAGCTCGTTCTGGTAGTCCAGCTTCCCGCCGGTGGTGATCGTGTCGTACCACTGGAGGTGGAAGCCCTCGGGCGCCTTGGCCCGCAGGTACGTCAGCATCCGCATCAGCTCGTGCGCGTCGGCCGCGGAGATGCTCGCTTCCTGGTTGATGAAGTAGCCGTCGAAGCCGAAGTAGTCGGCCATCGCCAGGAGTCCGTCGGCCACCGGGTACGAGCCGTCGGCGCGGCGCTCCAGGAGGTCGGCGAAGGTGCCGGTGCGCGGCCAGAACCAACAGCCCAGGCTGCGCGCGCCGTTGCGGTGCGCGGCGTCGGTCCAGGCCGGGTTCGGCAGGTTCACCACGCCGTGCACCGGCTCGTCCTCGGGCGAGCCGTCGACCGGCATCCCGTGCCAGGAGCCGTACAGGTCGGTGTACTGCCAGAAGCGCAGCAGCCTGCGCGCGAAGACGTCGCCGTACTTGTATGCGGTGAAGAAGGAGTTGTCGTAGTCGTAGCTGAGGTTCATCAGCCGCGGGCCGGTCGCCAGGTTCGGGTCAGCCTGGGTGGCGGCGAACGCGGGAATGCGGCGGGCGAGCGGCACGCGCGAGCGGAAGTGGCGCGCGAACCGGTCGGTCTTCGGGCTCCAGGACTTCAGCGCGGCCGCGTCGTAGCCGTGCATGAAGGGCTGGTGGGCGCCGCGCGCGGGGGCGGCAGCGGCGGCGGGCGGCGCACTGAAAGGACCCAGCGGCCCGGTCAGCCCCACGGCCACCCCGGCCGCGCCCAGCATCCGTACGAAGGTTCTGCGATCCAGCGGTCCACTGCTCACGGTCACGCCTCCTCGATGGCGCCGCGGCCCAGCCGCAGCGTGACGATCTCGAACGGATGGAGCTCCAGGGGCAGTACGCCGCCCTCGCACCGCTCCTCGCCGGTTCCGGCGGGCCGCTCCAGCAGGTCGCACCGGACCGCGGAGGCCACCGGGAAGCCGCAGGTCAGTGCCGTACGGACGCGCCCGCCGCGGGCCTCGTGGAGGCGTACCACCACGTCCCCGCTGCCGTCGTCCGCGAGCTTCACGGCCGTGACGGTGACGGCCTCGCCGGCCACCGACACCAGCGGCTCGACCGCCGCGTCGCCCGGCACGCGCCGCTCCGGCAGGTTCAGCGCCCAGCCCTCGCGCACCGCGTCGCCGATCCCGGCGCCCGGCACGAGCGCACAGCGGAAGCGGTGGGTGCCCTGGTCGGTGCGCGGGTCGGGGAAGCGCGGCGCGCGCAGCAGGGAGAGCCGTACGGTCGTGGTCGTGCCGCGGCCCGTCTCCCGTGCCGCGCGCGAGGCGTCGTACCCGTACGTGGAGTCCGTCACGAGCGCCACGCCCCAGCCGGGCTCCTCGACGTGCACGAAGCGGTGCGCGCACGCCTCGAACTTGGCCGCGTCCCAACTGGTGTTGGTGTGGGTGGGCCGGTACAGGTGCCCGAACTGGGTCTCCGCCGCGACCCGGTCCGCGTGCACGTCCAGCGGGAAGGCGGCCTTGAGGAACTTCTCCGTCTCGTGCCAGTCCACCTCGGTCGCGATCTCCAGCCGCGCCGCGCCCGGCGGCAGCGTCAGCACCTGCTCGACGGCCGAGGAGCCGAACGTCCGCCGGACCCGGACGGCACCGGCCGTGCCGCCGTCCACGGCCTCCACCGCATCGGCCTCCACCAGGTCCGTCACCGTGCTGCGGTAGAACTCGTCCACGTCCCAGGCGTCCCACATCGTCGGGAAGTCCTGGTGCAGCTGGAGCAGGTTGGCCGCCTTGCCGGGCGCCAGCGTCTCCCGCCCGGCCCGCAGGTCGTACAGGGAGACCAGCAGCCCGCGGCCGTCGATCTCGGCCCGCAGCAGCCCGTTGTCCAGGACGTAGCCGCCGCCCGCGCGCGGCACGCAGCCCGTGCCGTTCGCCGCCGCCCGCTCGGGCAGCGCACCGCGCG
>NZ_JBEPFC010000138.1:0-19621 GCF_040301705.1 Streptomyces sp. NPDC000151
CGGTCCAGCCCGGCGAGCGGCCCGGCCAGCGGCATGCCGACCGTCTCGGCCCGCTCGCCGCCCGGCAGGTGCGCGCGGCTGCGGTCGAAGGCGAGCGCGATGTGCGGGGTGAGCCGGGCGGCGAACGTGTTGGCCCGGCCCGGTACCGCGTTGGACTCGTGGATCAGACTCGGCAGCCCCGCCAGCCGGGCGCCCAGGATCACCGGCGCGCTGGGATAGCCGCCCATGCCGACCGCGACCTGCGCGCCCTGCGCCCGCAGGATCGCCCGGCACTGGGCGCCGGACTTCAGCAGCGCGGCGGGCAGCAGATAGCGCCGGGCGCCCAGCGCCGGGTCGAAGGGGATCATGTCGACGGTGTGCAGGCGGTAGCCGGCCCGCGGGATCAGCCGCGTCTCCAGGCCGCGTTCCGTACCGACGAAGGAGATCACCGCGTCGGGCACGGCGCGGCGCAGCGCGTCGGCGAGGGCGAGCCCCGGATAGATGTGGCCACCGGTGCCGCCGGCCCCGATGACAACAGAGAGAGATGTGCGCATGGCCGCCACGCTCGTCGCGCGCCCTAAGAAGGTTCTAAGAGCGCGGTTTGGCAGCCTTGGGGCCATGCCACCGACCGCATCGCCCCCGCCGCCCCCGGGCGCCGCCCCGCCCGCGCCCCGCATCCTGGTCGTCGACGACGACGCGGAGGTGCGCGCCGCCGTCGAGGACGGGCTGACCGTGGAGGGGTACCGGGTACGCGGCGCGGCCGACGGGCTGGCCGCGCTGAGCGCGGTCGCCGACTGGCAGCCGGACGCGCTGGTGCTGGACGTGATGATGCCCGTACTGGACGGCCTCGCGGTCTGCCGGCGGCTGCGCGCGCTGGGCGACCGTACGCCCGTCCTGGTCCTGACCGCCCTGGACGCGGTCAGCGAGCGGGTGGACGGGCTGGACGCCGGCGCCGACGACTACCTGGTCAAGCCCTTCGCGCTGGACGAACTGACCGCCCGGCTGCGGGCCCTGCTGCGCCGCGTCGCCGGGCCGGACCCCGAGGGCGCCGCGCTGACCGTCGCCGACCTGGTGCTCGACCCGGCCACGCGTACCGGGCGCCGGGCCGGCCGCCGGCTGGAGTTCAGCCGCACGGAGTGGACCCTGCTGGAGCTGCTCGCGCGCAATCCCGGCCAGATCATGCCGCGCGAGGTGATCCTGGAGCGGGTCTGGGGCCGCGACTTCGGCCCGGCCTCCAACTCCCTCGCGGTGTACGTCGGGTACCTGCGCCGCAAGCTGGAGGCGGGCGGCGAGCCGCGCCTGCTGCACACCGTGCACGGCATCGGCTACCGGCTGGGGGAGGAATGAGCGGCCGCCGTGGGCTGGGCGCGGCCTGGCGCCGTCGCCGGCCGCTGCGGACCCGGCTGGCGCTGGCCGCCTCGGTGGCTGTCGCGCTGGTCGCGGTCGGCGTGTGCACCGCTGCCTTCGTCATCATCCGGTACGCGCTCAACCACCAGCTGGAGCTGAACCTCACCCAGTCCGCGACCCTGGTCATGCAGCAGAACCGGGACGAGCGGCCCGGGACCGTGGCCGCCGAGTGCCGTTTCCTGTCGGCCCCGGCCTGCTCCCAGATCGTGCCCGCCGACGCCGCCGACGACCCCTCGCAGCCCTACGCGCTGCCGGTCACCGGTGCCACCCGCGAGGTCGCGGCCGGGCGGCACGCCGCGTACTACCGCGAATTCACCCTGCACGGCCGCCCGGCCCGGATGCTCACCCAGCACTTCAGGGACGGCACGGCGGTCCAGGTGGCGCTGCGCGCGGACACCGTGGAGAAGGGGGTGCGGCAGGCCGCCGGGATGCTGGCCGCGGTGGGCGGCGCGGGCGTCCTGCTGGCCGCCGCGCTCGGCTACTGGGTCTCCCGTACGGGCCTCGCGCCCGTCGCCCGGCTGACCGCCGCCGCCGAACGGATCGCCGCGACCCGCGACGCCGGGCATCGCATCGAGCTGCCCGCCGGGCCGCCGGGCCGCGAGGACGAGCTGACCCGGCTGGCGGCCAGCTTCAACACCATGCTCGGCGAGCTGGAGCAGTCGGTCACCGCCCAGCGCCGGCTGATCGCCGACGCCTCCCACGAGCTGCGCACACCGCTGACGGCACTGCGTACCAACGCCGAACTCCTCGCCCGCGCCGACCGGCTGACCGACGCCCAGCGCGACCGGGCGTCCGGAGCCCTGGGCCGCCAGCTGCGCGAGGTGACCACGCTGGTCAACGACCTGATCGAGCTGGCCCGCGACGAGGAGCCGCAGCCGCTGGTCGAGGAGGTACGCCCCGCCGCGCTGCTGGAGCACGCGGTCGCCGCGGCCCGGGAACACTGGCCCGCGATCGCCTTCACCGTACGGACCGACGCACGCGCCGCCGCGGACTCCGTGCCCGGTGTACCGGCCCGGCTGGCCCGGCTGCTGTCGAATCTGCTCGACAACGCGGCCAAGTTCTCGCCGCCCGGCGGCCCGGTCGAGGCGGAGCTGACCGCCCCGCCGGGCGCGCTGGAGCTCACGGTCCGGGACCACGGCCCGGGCATCGCCGCCGAGGACCTGCCGCACGTCTTCGACCGCTTCTACCGCGCCCGCGCCGCCCGCACGCTCCCCGGCTCGGGGCTGGGCCTGGCGATGGCCCGGCAGATCGCCCGCGCGCACCGCGCCGAGCTGACCGCGGAGCAGGCGCCGGGCGGCGGGGCGCTGTTCCGGCTGCGGTTCCCGCGTTAGCGGCACCCGGCCACGGCGAGTGTCACTCGCCCGCCTTCTGCCACGCGCAGCTGCCCAGCGTGGCCCGCCCGCCGGCCACCAGCTTCCGCGCCGTGGCGGCCTTCGCCATCTCGCTGTGGCCCTTGACGCAGACCACCGTGCGGTCCGTGAACCCGGCCAGGTCGACCAGGATCTGGTCCCAGTGCCGGTACTGCACGTCGTGTCCGGAGTCGGCGTACGAACGCACCACCGGCTTGCCCGGCAGGTGCTGCTGCCATGTCGCGATCGTGCTCGGCGGCACGGTGGTGTCCTTCTCGCCGCTGTAGAGGAAGACCGGCGCGGTCAGCTTCGACAGGTCGGGGCCTGGCCGCTCGCAGTACAGCTTCTGCTCGTGCACCTGGGGCGCCGGGTCCGTCTTCTCCTGGCCGCGCTGGTGGTACGTGCGCGCGCCCTCTTCGTAGGCGGTGTCGGCGAAGCCCGGGATCTGCTTCGTCGGGCTGTCGTCGGGGAACGCCCACCACTTGCGCGGGTCGGCGATCGTCGGGGCCAGCTGCTTGCCCAGCTCTTCGTCCGACAGGCCGCAGTAGTCCGGCTTCTTGCCGTACGGGGGCAGCGCGGCGGCCAGGTGCAGCGCCTCGACGCGCTGCGGCGCCCGCGCGGCGAGCTCGGCGGCGTACGGCCCACCGCCGGAGATCGCGATCACGCTCGTCTTCTCGACGCCGATGCGGTCCAGGACCTCCAGCGCGTCCTTCGCGAAGTCGGCCTTGCCCAGGCCCTTGTCGTACGCGGTGTCCCCGAAGCCGTTCCGCTCGACGGAGATCAGCCGCAGGTGCAGCGATTCACGGGTGGAGCGGAAGAAGTCGGTCATGTGCGCGGCCCGGGCGCTGGTGCCCGTACCGCCGATGAACAGCACGGGCTTCCCGTCCCGCGGCCCCTCGTCGATGTAGTGCGCGGTGCGGCCCGAGGACAGCTTCGTGGCCCGCACCTCGGGGCCCAGCGAGTCGAAGTCGTCCTGGACGCGGGCCTCGTGGGCGCTCGCGGCGTGCGGCTCCGGCGCGGGCCCGGCGGTGGCGGGCGTGCTGAGGACCGCGGAGCCGGCCAGCAGGGCGGTGGCGAGGGCGGCCGTGCCGACGGCGGCGAGTGCGGGTCTTTTCACGTACGTCTCCCGGGGAGGTAGATGGATGCAGACCGCACCCACCTACCCGGCCCGTACGGAAGAACGCCACGGATTCCGTCGTGTCCACGTGGGCTCGGAACCCGGCGGCTCAGAACCCGGCGGGCTCCGTGTACACGCCCCACTCCTCGCGCAGCACGCCGCAGATCTCGCCGAGGGTGGCCTCGGCGCGTACCGCGTCGAGCATGGGCTCGATCATGTTGCGGCCGTCGCGGGCCGCGGCCAGCATGCCGTCCAGCGCCGTCCGCACCGCCGCGTCGTCGCGGGCCGCCTTGCGGCCGCCGAGGATGCGCACCTGCTCGCGCTCGACCTCGTGGCTGACCCGCAGGATCTCCAGGTCGCCGGTGACCGAGCCGTGGGCGCAGTTGACGCCGACGACCTTCTTGTCGCCCTTCTCCAGCGCCTGCTGGTACTGGAAGGCGGACTCGGCGATCTCGCCGGTGAACCAGCCGTCCTCGATGCCGCGCAGGATGCCGGAGGTCATCGGGCCGATGGGGTGCTGTCCGTCCGGGACGGCGCGGGCGCCGCGCTCCTTGATCCGGTCGAAGATCTTCTCCGCGTCCGCCTCGATGCGGTCGGTGAGCTGCTCGATGTACCACGAACCGCCCAGCGGGTCCGCGACGTTGGCGACGCCGGTCTCCTCCATCAGCACCTGCTGCGTGCGCAGCGCGATCTCCGCTGCCTGCTCGCTGGGCAGCGCCAGGGTCTCGTCCAGCGCGTTGGTGTGCAGGGAGTTGGTGCCGCCGAGGACGGCGGCGAGCGCCTCGACCGCGGTCCGTACGACGTTGTTGTACGGCTGCTGGGCGGTCAGCGAGACGCCGGCGGTCTGCGTGTGGAACCGCAGCCACTGCGCCTTCTCGCTGGTCGCGCCGTACACGTCGCGCATCCAGCGGGCCCAGATGCGGCGCGCGGCGCGGAACTTGGCGATCTCCTCGAAGAAGTCCACGTGCGCGTCGAAGAAGAAGGAGAGGCCCGGCGCGAAGGTGTTGACGTCCAGGCCGCGCGAGAGGCCCAGCTCGACGTAGCCGAAGCCGTCGGCGAGGGTGTACGCCAGCTCCTGCGCGGCCGTCGAGCCCGCCTCCCGGATGTGGTACCCGGAGACCGAGAGCGGCTTGTAGTCGGGGATGGCGCGGGCGCAGTGCTCCATCAGGTCGCCGATCAGGCGCAGATGGGGCTCCGGCTGGAAGAGCCACTCCTTCTGCGCGATGTACTCCTTGAAGATGTCCGTCTGGAGCGTGCCGTTGAGGACGCCGGGGTCGATGCCCTGGCGCTCGGCGGCGACCAGGTACATGCAGAAGACCGGTACGGCCGGGCCGGAGATCGTCATCGAGGTCGTCACGTCGCCGAGCGGGATGTCCTTGAAGAGGACCTCCATGTCGGCGGCGGAGTCGATGGCGACGCCGCAGTGGCCGACCTCGCCGAGCGAGCGCGGGTCGTCGGAGTCGCGGCCCATCAGGGTCGGCATGTCGAAGGCGACGGACAGCCCGCCGCCGCCGTTGGCCAGGATCATCTTGTACCGCTCGTTCGTCTGCTCGGCGTTGCCGAAGCCCGCGAACTGGCGGATGGTCCACGTCCGGCCGCGGTAGCCGGTCGGGTACAGGCCGCGCGTGAAGGGGTACTCGCCGGGCCAGCCGATCCGCTCGAAGCCCTCGTAGGCGTCGCCGGGGCGGGGGCCGTAGACCGGGTCGACGGGGTCGCCCGAGAGCGTGCTGAAGTCCGCGTCGCGCGTGCGTGCGGAGTCGTACCGGGCCTGCCAGCGGCGGCGGCCCTCTTCGATCGCGTCAGCGTTCATGCCACCGAATTTACTAGGACGTCCTAGTAATTGTCGATGGCAGTCCGCCGCAGTACCTCCGACAGCGGGGTCCGCCGGCCCGCGCCTCAGCCGCGCAGGGCGGCCAGATGCGCGTCCCTGACGTCGCCGGTCTGGCCCTGGACCAGCAGGAACATGCCCTCGCGCGCCAGCCGCTGGGCCGGGCTGTCCAGGCCCACGGCCCGGCCGCCGCCTGCCACGACGGCGGCCGTGGTCGCCGCCCGCAGCACGTCGTACGCGCGCATCTTGGCCGCCAGCCGGTCGGCGATGCGTTCCTGAGCCGGTACCTCGTCCAGCAGCGCGTACGCATCCTTGCGTACGGCCGCCAGCCGCTCGCGCAGCACGCCGGCGGTCCGCGCCGCGGCCTCGTCGCCCGAGGCGTCCAGGAGGTCCAGCGCGGCCCGGGTGACGCCCAGCACCGCCGGGTTGACGTTGGTGTTCTTCGGCCGGTCCGCCGCGGCCCACTCCTCGTACGGCTGCCGGAGCGCCACCGCGCCGTCCGGCAGCACCAGCCCGTCCAGCTCCAGGCCGACGGTGCGGGTGCCGGAGAGCGCGGCCAGCTCCAGCGGCTCGGTGGCGCGCAGCCCCGGCTGCGCGCGGGCCTCGGTGACGGCGAAGACCACTTCGCCGCCCTCGGTCGCCCCGCCGAGCAGCAGGACGTCGTTCAGCCCCCAGCCGGTGTACCAGGGCACCCGGCCGTCGAAGCGCCAGCCCGCGTGCTCCCGCGTGACGCGCACCGGCAGCTTCGGGAAGGCCCGCAGATGGGAGAAGGCGACGCCGGCCAGCAGCGTCCCGTCGCACAGCGGGCGCAGCAGCTGCTCGCGTACGGGCGTGCCCTCGGGGGCGGCGGCGAGCGTCGCGACGGGCGTGTGGTGCTGCGCCTGGACGAAGAAGGTGGCGCAGCAGGCCCCGGCGAGGAGCTCGACGATCTCGCGGACGACGGCGGCGGGTGCGGCGGAACCGCCGTACGCCACCGGCCCTGCGGCGCCGAGCACGCCGGACGCCTTGACCGCGGCCAGCGTGGCGGGGTCCACGCCCTCGCGGTCGGCACGCTCGGCGGCCGGGGCGAGGGTCTCGTCGGCGAGCCGCCGCGCGGCCGCGACCAGCGGGTGGTCGCGGCGGTCGGCGTACGGCTCGCTCATGCGGGGGTCAGACCTTGGCGGTCTGCGCGGCCGCGTCGCCCGTGATCAGCGGCTCCAGCTCGCGCGAGACCTTGCGCTCGACGAAAAAGGCGGCGGTGGGGATCGTGCCGGCCAGCAGCACCCACACCAGCTTCCCGAACGGCATCT
Organism: Streptomyces sp. NPDC000151; assembly: GCF_040301705.1. Taxonomy (NCBI): domain Bacteria; kingdom Bacillati; phylum Actinomycetota; class Actinomycetes; order Kitasatosporales; family Streptomycetaceae; genus Streptomyces; species Streptomyces sp. NPDC000151. The sequence goes on from NZ_JBEPFC010000138.1 coordinate 6,970, forward strand.
TGGCCTTGGAGCCCATGTCGAAGGCGAAGACCAGGTACACCACGTACAGCCAGCCGTGGGCGATGCCGACGACGCTGGTGAAGCCGCTCGCACCGTCGATGTGCAGCAGGTACTTGGCGATCACGCCGAGGGTCAGCAGGACCAGCAGCACGCCCGTCACGTACGCCATCGTCCGGTAGCGGGTCAGCACGCTTCGTTTCATGCCTTCGAGCGTAACCGCACGAGCGGGGGCGATCTTCGCCGCCCCCACGCCCGGAGCAGGGCTTAACAGCCCCTTATTCACGCCCGACTTACACGCCTGCTCACGCGCCTGCTCACTCGTCCGCGAAGTCCGCCGCCGCCACCCGCAGCGGGCGCAGCAGCGCGAAGATCTCCTGGCACTCCTCCGCGTCGTACGCGCCGAGCCCGAAGTCCATCGCCATCAGGTCCCGCGTCGCCTCGTCGCACACCTCGCGCCCCTTGTCCGTGATGGACGCGAGCGTGCCGCGCCCGTCGTTCGGGTTCGGGCGCTTGGCGACCAGGCCGGACTTCACCAGCCGGTCGACGGTGTTGGTGACCGAGGTGGGATGCACCATCAGGCGTTCGCCGATCTTGGACATCGGCAACTCGCCGGCCTGCGAGAAGGTCAGCAGCACCAGGGCTTCGTAGCGCGCGAAGGTGAGGCCGTACGGCTTGACCACGGCGTCCACCTCGCCGAGCAGGATCTGCTGGGCCCGCATGATCGAGGTGATCGCCGCCATCGACGGGACGGCCCCCCACCGGCGCTGCCACAGCTCATCGGCGCGGGCGATGGGATCGAAGGGAAGACTGAGCGGCTTCGGCACATCTCCGACCCTACCGGTCGCCCATATGGTGGTCAGCCCCGTCTCAGAGAACGGGCGCGGGTGGGGCCGGCGCCCCGCCCGTTCCGGTCAGTCGCGGCCCTCCGCGAGATACCGCTCGACCGTGTCCACCTTCGAGGTCAGCCCGTCGGTGACGCCCTGCCGGATGTCGGCCTTGAGGACGAGCGAGACCCGGCCCGCGCGTGCCTCGACCGCGGCGACGGCGCGCTTGACGACGTCCATGACCTCGTCCCACTCGCCCTCGATGGAGGTGAACATGGCGTCCGTACGGTTCGGCAGCCCGGACTCGCGGACGACCCGCACCGCGTCGGCCACGTACTCCCCCACGTCCTCGCCGACGCCGAGCGGGCTCACCGAGAATGCGACGATCATGCGCTGACCACGCCTTCCTTCTCCTTGCGCGCGCGGGCGGCGATCACGACCGCCTCGGCCTCGTGCTTCAGCTTCCGCTCGGCGAAGAAGCCGCCGGTGGGCAGGACGGAGAGGACGAAGTAGAGCGCGGCCCTGCCGAACGACCACTTCGTACGGTTCCAGGCGTCCAGCCAGAAGATCACGTACAGGATGAACAGGACGCCGTGGACGGCGCCCATCACCGGCACCGCGTTGAAGTCCGTCGTCCGCTTCAGGACCGAGCAGATCAGCAGCAGCAGGAAGGAGACGGCCTCGGGGGCCGAGACCAGGCGGAGCCGGCGCAGGGCGGATGCGGTCTTGATGTCCACGGGAACCTCGTTCGGGTGGGGTCGGTACAGCCTTTAGCTTGTGCTTACATTCACAAGCACCGCTCCATTGTGACAGCCGCGCCGCGGCCCCCTGTCGCCGGGCCCGCCCCCGACCCCCGCCGCCCGGCCGGTCCGCACCCGGTCCTCTGCCCTCCGGCGCCGCCGCGGACTACGGTCTGGTGCCGTGGCTCAGTTTCGGCTCCAGGGGAGCAAGGTGCTCGCCGTCGACATGACCGGCGATGCCGTGAAGGCGAAGAACGGTGCGATGGTCGCGTACGACGGCCGGATGGCGTTCAAGAAGATGAGCGGCGGGGGCGAGGGCCTGCGCGGCATGGTGACCCGGCGGCTGACCGGGGAACAGATGGAAGTGATGGAGGTGAAGGGCGAGGGGACCTGCTACTTCGCGGACCGCGCGAGCGAGATCAGCCTGGTGAACCTGCACGGCGAGAAGCTGTACGTCGAGGCCAGCAACCTGCTGTGCACGGACGCCGCACTGCGTACGGGCACGACCTTCACGGGGCTGCGCGGCGCCTCGCAGGGCAACGGGCTGTTCACCACGACCGTGGAGGGCACGGGCCAGGCCGCGCTCACCTCCGACGGGCCCGCCGTCGTGCTGCGGGTGACCCGCGAGGCCCCGCTCCAGGTCGACCCGGGCGCGTACGTCGCGCACACCGGAGACCTGCGGCAGCACTTCCAGTCCGGTGTGAACTTCCGCACGTTCATCGGGGAGGGCTCGGGCGAGGCCTTCCAGATCCGCTTCGAGGGCGAGGGCCTGGTGTACGTACAGCCCAGCGAGCGCAACACCGTCGGCGGTGAGGTCTGATGCCGTTCACGGTCCTCAACTCGCGCATGGTGCGGGCCGAGGTCGCGCCCGGGCAGCGGCTGTTCAGCCAGCGCGGCGCGATGCTCGCGTACCAGGGCGAGGTGTCCTTCACGCCCAACATCCAGGGTGGCCAGGGCGGCATCGGCTCCATGATCGGCCGGCGGATCGCGAACGAGGCGACACCGCTGATGACCGTCGAGGGCAGTGGCTCGGTGATGTTCGGCCACGGCGGCCACCACGTCCACGTCGTCGACCTCACCGGCGACACCCTCTACGTCGAGGCCGACCGGCTGCTGGCATTCGACGGGACGCTCCGCCAGGGCACGATGTTCATGGGCTCGCAGGGCGGCGTGATGGGCATGGTGCGCGGCCAGGTGACCGGCCAGGGCCTGTTCACCACGACCCTCGAAGGCCGCGGCTCGGCCGCCGTGATGGCACACGGCGGCGTCATCGAACTGCCGATCCGCCCGGACCGCCCGGTCCATGTCGACCCGCAGGCGTACGTCGCCCACCGCGGCGATGTCCGCAACAAGCTCTCCACGGCCCTGGGCTGGCGGGAGATGGTCGGCCGCGGCTCGGGCGAGGCGTTCCAGCTGGAACTGTCGGGCCAGGGCACCGTCTACGTACAGGCCTCGGAGGAAAAGCTGTGACCGGTCCCGTCATTCACGATGTGCATTCGCTGCCCGCGGCCGACAACGTCAATCCGTACGCCTTCAGCGTGGAGCTGGACGGGCAGTGGTTCCTGCAGAAGGGAAAGATGATCGCCTATTTCGGGCAGATCGATTTCCAGGGAATCGGGCACGGCGCGCTGGACCGGTTGATCGCGAGCAGTTTCCATTCGCCGCTGCACGCCGCGGACTGGGTGGTCGCGCAGGGCCGGGGAAAAATGCTGCTGGCGGACCGGGCGTTCGATGTGAATTCCTATGACCTGGAAGAGGGCAACCTCACGATCCGGTCGGGAAACCTGCTCGCTTTTCAGCCATCCCTGTCGCTGAAGCAGTCGATCGTGCCGGGCTTTTCGACGCTCATCGGCACCGGGAAATTCGTCGCGGCCTCCAACGGCCCGGTGGTCTTCGCCGAGCCGCCGATCCGGGTCGATCCGCAGGCGCTGGTGGGCTGGGCGGACTGCCCCTCGCCGTGCCATCACTACGATCATCAGTATCTGCGCGGCTTCCTCGGGGGCCTGCGGGCGCACACCGGGATCGGCGGGGTCTCCGGCGAGGAGCACCAATTCGAGTTCGTCGGCGCGGGCACGGTGCTGCTGCAGTCGACCGAGCAGCTGATGCCGGAGGCGCCGACGGGGACGGTGCCGGCGGAACCGGGGGTGCCGGGCGGGTCCGCCGGCCACGCCGGTGGCTCACAAATGCCACAGCTGCCGGGATCACTCGGGGGGCTCCAGCGCCGCTTCGGCCTGTGAGCGGTAGTCTGCGGAGGGTGACCTCGAACGTCTGAGCCCTGCCGCCGGAATGACCCCCGGCGGGAACGGCCCGGTGAGGCCACGATCACGGGGCATGACTAATTTACCATTCAACTTTCACGGGTAGAATTCATTCATGACGACCGACAGTGACACCCCCTGGCTGACCGACCAGGAGCAGCGTGCCTGGCGCACCCATCTCGACGTCAGCAGGCTGCTGACGCACCAGCTGGAGCGGGATCTCCAGCCGTTCGGGCTGACCTACAACGACTACGAGATCCTGGTGAACCTCTCCGAGGCGGAGGACCGCAGGATGCGCATGAGCGACCTCGCGGCCTCCACCCTGCAGTCCAAGAGCCGGCTCTCGCACCAGATCACCCGCATGGAGAACGCCGGGCTGGTGCGCCGCGAGAGCTGCGAGTCCGACCGGCGCGGGCTGTACGCGGTGCTCACCGACGACGGCTGGGACACCATGCGCCGGGTCGCGCCGCACCACGTGGCCTCCGTGCGCAAGCACTTCATCGACCTGTTCTCGGCGGACGACCTGGCCGCGCTGCGCGCCTCGCTGACGCCGGTGGCGGATCACCTGCGGGGGCACCGCGGCAAGTACTGATCCCCGTACGGGCTTACGTACTGAACCGGCCGGGCGCCGTGCGGGACGCGGGTGGGGGAACACCGTCGCACCCGCGCGGCGCCGCTCGGCCGATCTCTGCCCCGATGAGGGGGTGCTCAGTGCTGCCCGTCCGGCGCGACCGGCAGCCGCAGTTCGAAGGCCGCGCCGTCGCGCACCGCGAGCGTGCCGCCGTGCCGTTCGGCGATGTCCCGGGCGATGGCGAGGCCGAGGCCCGCGCCGCCGTCGTCCCGGCTGCGCGCGTCGTCCAGCCGGACGAACCGCTCGAAGATCCGCTCCCGGTCGGCCGCCGCCACGCCGGGCCCGTCGTCGTCCACCCGCAGCACCGCCCACCGGCCGTCCCGGCGCACGTCCACCGCGACCTGCGAACGGGCGTGCCGCTGGGCGTTGTCGACGAGATTGCCCAGGATCCGGCTCAGCTGGCCGCGCGAGCCGGTGACCTCCACGCTCGGCAGCTCCCCCGCGCGCACCGGCAGCCGGTCGGCGACCCGCTGCGACAGCTCCTCGCGGGCCAGCGCGCCCAGGTCGATCCGGGTGTCCTTGGGCCGCTCCCCCGCGTCCAGGCGGGCCAGCAGCAGCAGGTCGGCGGCCAGGTGCTGGAGCCGTACGGTGTCCTCCACCGCGCCCGGCAGGTCCAGCAGCTCGGGGTGCGCCTGAGCGACCTCCAGCTGGGTGCGCAGGCTGGCGATGGGGCTGCGCAGCTCGTGCGAGGCGTCCGCGATGAAGGCGCGCTGGCGCTCGACGGACGCCTCCAGGGCGGTCAGCGTCTCGTTGGTGGTGCGGGCCAGCCGGGCGATCTCGTCGCGGGACGCGGGCTCCGGCACCCGCCGGGACAGGTCCGTACTGGCGGTGATCGCGGCCATCTCGGTGCGGATGCCCTCGACGGGGCGCAGCGCGCGGCGGGTGACCAGCCAGGTGACGCCCGCGACGACCAGGAGCAGCAGCGGCAGGCCGATGAGCATGGCGTTCCGCACCGAGCCGATGGTCTCCTCCTCGGCGGCGCGCGAGGTGCCGGCCATGACGGTCACCGTACGGTCGTGGGTGTCGGTGGCGTCCACTTCGGCCCAGCGGTAGTCGGCGCGCTCGCCGTCCACGACGGCCGTGCCGTCGGAGTGCTCGACATCGTCGTCCACCTCCCCGGGGCGGGGGGCGTCGCCGTCGTCGTCACCGTGGCGGCCGTTGCCCTGCGTCCCCAAGGAGACCTTCGCGCCGTCGACGGCCTGCAGGTCCTCACCGGCCGCCAGCACGCGGCCGTCCTCGTCGTCGACGAGCACGGGATGGTCGTCGGCGTCCGGCAGGTCGAGGTCCCGGTAGCGGGTGCCGGTGGCGATCTGGGAGGCCACCTCGCGAGCGGTGACCTCGGCGTGCAGATCGGCCTGCGCGGCCAGGTTGTCCCGCAGCACCAGCAGGACGGCTATCCCGACCCCGATGAGGGCGAGGGCGACCACGACCGTGGCGCCCGCGGCCGCTCTGGCCCGTACCGATCCCATGGCCCTAAACACCGGGCACCATCCGGTAGCCCGCGCCGCGCACGGTCTGGATCGTGGCCGCGCCGAGCTTGCGGCGCAGGGCGCTGACGTAGACCTCGACGATGTTCGGGTCGCCGTCGTAGGCGAAGTCCCAGACGTGTTCGAGGATTTCGGACTTGGCGACCACCTCGCCGGCGCGCAGCGCGAGCTGTTCCAGTACGGCGAACTCCTTGGTGGTCAGCGGCACGTCGGCGTCCGCGCGGCGCACGGTGCGGGCGCCCTGGTCGACGGTGAGGGCGCCGACGGTCAGTACGGGCAGCGCGGTGCGGCCGCGGCGGCGCAGCAGCGCCTTCACGCGGGCGACCAGCACGACGTAGCTGAAGGGCTTGGTGAGGTAGTCGTCGGCGCCGGTGTCCAGGCCCTCGGCCTCGTCGTACTCGCCGTCCTTGGCGGTGAGCATGAGGATGGGCACGTCGTTGCCGGCGGCGCGCAGGGCGCCGCAGACGCGGTAGCCGTTCATGCCGGGCAGCATGATGTCCAGGACGAGGAGGTCGTACGCGCCCTCGCCCGCCATGTGCAGGCCCTCCAGGCCGTCGTGCACGACGTCCACGGCGTATCCCTCGGCGGTCAGGCCGGCGGCGAGGGAACGGGCCAGCCGCTTCTCGTCCTCCACGATCAACAGGCGCATGCGACAAGGGTGCCACCGGCTTGCTGAAGGCCGCTTCAGGGTCGCTTCCTGAAGACGGCTTCAGGCTCCTTCAGGGTGGCTTCAGGAACGGGTCGGCAGTGTGAGGGCATCACCTGGGGGCCATCCCCGGCCCCCTCCGGGAGACCCCCGGCCCCCGGGTGATCCTGCCTGAATGCCACCTATCGCTGGGAGTCATCACCATGAAGCGCAATGTCGTCATCGCCACCGTCGCCGCGGCCGCTCTGATCGCCGGCGGTACCGCGACCGCCGTCGCCATCGGCAGCGAGGACGGGACGACCGGCTCGGCGCCGAGCGCGGCGCAGGGTCAGCAGGCCGGCGGCGTGGCGCGGTACGACGACGGACAGGGGCAGGACGGGGACGGCGACGACGCGCGGGAGGCGCGGGCGGCGACGGTCACCGCGCAGCAGGCGGCGGCCGCGGCGCTGAAGGCCGTGCCGGGTGCGGTCACCGAGGTCGACCTGGACGACGACGCGTCCGGCACCGCCTGGGAGGTCAGCGTGCTGGGCAAGGACGGCAAGTGGCACGACCTCACCATCGGCGCCGACAAGGCCGAGGTGCGGCACCAGCACGTCGACCGGGACGGCGACGGCGACTTCGGCAAGCAGAAGGTGGACGCGGCACTGAACAGCGCGTCCGTGGACATCGCCGAGGCGGCGCAGCGGGCGGCCGCGCACGGCACGGTCGTCTCGGTCGAGCTGGACGGCCCCGACAACGCCAAGAAGCTGGTCTGGGAGGCCGAGACGGTCACCAAGGACGGCGCCGAGCACCACGTGAACGTCGACCCGGGCAGCGGCGCGGTGAGCAACGCGCCGTCGGACGACGACGGCGACGACGACTGAACCACCCCATGACGGCGGCGCCCCCCGCCGCCTGCCGGGCCGGGCCGGGCCGCGCCCCCCCCGGCGCCCGCCCCCCCCGCCCGCGGGGCCCCCCCCAACCCCCCCCCCCGAGGAGCCGGCCGGCCTTCTGCCGTCGGTCCTGTGCCGCCGGTCCTGTGCCGTCAGGACTGTGCCGTCAGCCCTGTTCCGTCAGGCCCGCCACCAGCTCGTCGGCGGCGGTGTACGGGTCGAGCGTGCCGGCCACGATGCGGTCGGCCAGGGCGCCCAGGCGGCGGTCGCCGTGCAGATCGCCGATGCGTTCGCGGAGGGTCGTGACGGCGATCGTCTCGACCTCGCGGGCCGCGCGGGACGCCCGGCGCTCGGCGAGTACGCCGTGCTCGTCCATCCAGGCGCGGTGCTTCTCCAGCGCCTCGACGACCTCGTCGACGCCCTCGCCGCGGGCCGCGACGGTCTTCACGATGGGCGGGCGCCAGTCGCCGGGCGCGCGGGACTCCCCCAGGCCCAGCATGTGGTTCAGCTCGCGCGCCGTGGCGTCCGCGCCGTCCCGGTCGGCCTTGTTGACGACGTAGACGTCGCCGATCTCCAGGATGCCCGCCTTGGCGGCCTGGATGCCGTCGCCCATGCCGGGGGCCAGCAGGACCACACTGGTGTCGGCCTGGGAGGCGATCTCCACCTCGGACTGGCCCACGCCGACTGTCTCGACCAGGATCACGTCGCAGCCGGCCGCGTCCAGTACGCGGATGGCCTGCGGCGCCGCCCAGGCGAGGCCGCCGAGGTGGCCGCGGGTGGCCATGGAGCGGATGTAGACGCCGGGGTCGGAGGCGTGCTCGCTCATCCGTACCCGGTCGCCGAGCAGGGCGCCGCCGGAGAAGGGGGAAGACGGGTCGACGGCCAGCACGCCGACCCGCTTGCCTGCCTTGCGGTAAGCCGTGACCAAGGCGGACGTGGACGTCGACTTGCCTACGCCGGGGGAACCGGTGAGGCCTACGACGTACGCTCCGCCGGTCAGGGGTGCGAGCGCAGCCATCACCTCGCGCAGTTGCGGGGAGGCGCCCTCGACGAGAGAGATCAGCCGGGCCACGGCGCGCGGGCGGCCCTCTCGGGCCTGTTCGACCAGGGTGGGGACGTCTGCCATGGGTCGGTGCTCCGTTCTCGGTCCCTGTGAAGGTGCGTCGGTACGGGTGCCCGCCGTTGATGTGCGGGCACCCTTCCGGGTTACTTGCCGGGTACGCGGACGATCAGGGCGTCACCCTGACCGCCACCGCCGCACAGCGCCGCCGCGCCCACGCCGCCCCCGCGGCGCTTCAGCTCCAGCGCGAGGTGCAGCACGATCCGCGCACCGGACATGCCGATCGGGTGGCCCAGCGCAATCGCGCCGCCGTTGACGTTCACCTTTTCCGGGGACACGCCGAGGTCCTTCATGGACTGGACCGCGACCGCCGCGAAGGCCTCGTTGATCTCGATCAGATCAAGGTCCTCGACGCCCAGCCCTTCCTTGCCCAGCGCATGCGTAATCGCGTTGCTGGGCTGGGACTGGAGGGAGTTGTCCGGGCCCGCGACGTTGCCGTGCGCGCCGATCTCCGCGATCCACTCCAGGCCCAGCTCCTCGGCCTTGGCCTTGCTCATCACGACCACGGCGGCGGCGCCGTCGGAGATCTGCGAGGAGGTGCCGGCGGTGATCGTGCCGTCCTTGGCGAACGCGGGGCGCAGCTTGCCCAGCGACTCGGCGGTGGTCTCGCCGCGGATGCCCTCGTCCTGGCTGAAAACGACCGCCTCGCCCTTGCGCTGCGGGATCTCCACGGGGGTGATCTCCGCCTCGAAGAGGCCGTTCTTCTGCGCGGCGGCGGCGCGCTGGTGGGAGCGGGCCGCGATCTCGTCCTGCTCGGGGCGCCGGATGCCGAGGCGGGTGTTGTGCTTCTCGGTGGACTCGCCCATCGCGACGTTCTCGAAGGCGTCGGTGAGCCCGTCGTGCGCCATGGCGTCCAGCATCTCCACGGCGCCGTACTTGTAGCCGCCGCGGGACTTCGGGAGCAGGTGCGGGGCGTTGGTCATGGACTCCTGGCCGCCGGCCACGATCACGTCGAACTCGCCCGCGCGGATGAGCTGGTCGGCCAGCGCGATGGCGTCCAGGCCGGAGAGACAGACCTTGTTGACGGTCAGGGCCGGGACGTTCATCGGGATGCCGGCCTTCACGGCCGCCTGGCGGGCGGGGATCTGGCCCGCGCCGGCCTGCAGGACCTGGCCCATGATCACGTACTGCACCTGGTCGCCGCCGATGCCGGCCCGGTCCAGTGCCGCCTTGATGGCGAAGCCTCCCAGGTCGGCGCCGGAGAAGGACTTCAGGGAGCCCAGGAGGCGCCCCATGGGGGTGCGTGCCCCCGCGACGATCACGGAGGTGGTGCTGCCGTTCGATGAGGACATCAGCGCGGCCTTCCTGTGCAGGGAAGTTAACGAGGGTTTTCCTCAATGTACTGAGCGGTACCGGCCGGGTCACCGGGCCGCGGGTGTGATCGCGCGCACGTTGCGTAATCATGCGTGCGAGCGGTGCACTGGAAGCATGCTGACGCGAATCGATCACATCGGGATCGCCTGCTTCGACCTCGACAAGACTGTTGAGTTCTACCGGGCGACGTACGGCTTCGAGGTGTTCCACTCCGAGGTCAACGAAGAGCAGGGCGTGCGGGAGGCCATGCTGAAGATCAACGATACGTCGGACGGCGGCGCTTCGTACCTTCAGCTGCTGGAGCCGACCCGGCAGGATTCGGCCGTGGGCAAGTGGCTGGAGAAGAACGGTGAGGGGGTGCACCACATCGCCTTCGGCACCGCCGATGTGGACGGTGATGCTGCTGACATCCGCGGGAAGGGCGTGCGGGTGCTGTACGACGAGCCGCGGACCGGTTCGATGGGGTCCCGGATCACCTTCCTGCACCCCAAGGACTGCCACGGTGTGCTGACCGAACTGGTCACGGCCTCCCAAGAGCACTGACCTTCACGTTCCCCGGCCGGTAGAGTGCTGCTTCGGCCGGGGTCCGGATCGGGGCTCGGTCCAATCTCCGCCGATGATCTGACACCATTTCTTCGGAAGGGTCAGCTCCACGCACGACGGAGCCGGCCGCCACCATGACCAGGGGACGGATGGGACCGCGCAGTGCGGGGCAACGACCGCTACGAGGCTGACGATCACCTCTCGCAGTTCGAAGCCGAGATGGAGCGGCTGAAGACGGAGCGGGACAAGGCCGTCCAGCATGCCGACGACCTCGGCTACCAGGTCGAAGTTCTGCGTGCCAAGCTCCACGAGGCACGCCGTACCCTCATGACGCGCCCGGCGTACGACAACGTCAGCGCCCAGGCCGAACAGCTGCTGCGCAACGCCCAGATCCAGGCCGACCAGCTGCGCACGGACGCCGAGCGCGAGCTGCGCGAGGCCCGGGCCCAGACCCAGCGGCTGCTGCAGGAGCAGGCCGAGCGCCAGTCCCGCCTCGAAGCGGAGCTGCACACCGAGGCGGTGGAGCGCCGCCGGCGGCTGGACGAGGAGCTGAACGAGCGCCGCCAGACCGTCGAGAGCCACGTCAACGAGAACGTCGCCTGGGCCGAGCAACTGCGCTCCCGTACCGAGTCCCAGGCCCGCCGGCTCATGGACGAGTCCAGAGCCGAGGCCGAGCAGGCGCTGTCGCAGGCGCGCGCCGAGGCCCAGCGGCTGGCCGAGCAGGCCCGCGAGCGGCTGGGCGCCGAGGCCGAGCAGGCCCGCGCCGAGGCCGACGCGATCCTGCGCCGCGCCCGTACGGACGCCGAGCGGCTGCTGAACGCCGCGTCCACGCAGGCCCAGGAGGCCACCGACCAGGCCGAGCAGCTGCGGACGTCCACGGCCGGCGAGTCCGAGGAGGCCCGCCGGCGCAGCGCCGAGCTGACCCGCACCGCCGAAGAGCGGCTGCAGGAGGCCGACACGGCGCTGCGCGAGGCGCGCGCCCGGGCCGACAAGCTGGTCGAGGAGGCCGAGGCGAGCGCCGCCAAGCGGCTGTCGGCGACCGAGTCGGAGAACGAGCAGCGCACCCGTACGGCCAAGCAGGAGATCGCCCGGCTGGTCGGCGAGGCCACCAAGGAGGCCGAGGCGCTGAAGGCCGAGGCCGAGCAGCTGCGCGCGGACGCCAAGGCCGAGGCCGAGCGGCTGGTCGCGGAGGCCCAGGAGGCGGCCCGCGCGAAGGCCGCCGAGGACTCCGCCGCGCAGCTGGCGAAGGCCGCGCGGTCCGCCGAGGAGATGGTGAGCAAGGCGTCGGAGGACGCCAAGGCCACCACCCGGGCCGCCGCCGAGGAGGCCGAGCGGATCCGCAAGGAGGCCGAGGCCGAGGCGGACCGGCTGCGCGAGGAGGCGCACGAGACCGCCCAGCAGCTCAAGGGCGCCGCCAAGGACGACACCAAGGAGTACCGCGCCAAGACCGTCGAACTGCAGGAGGAGGCGCGCCGGCTGCGCGGCGAGGCCGAGCAGCTGCGGACCGAGGCGGTCGACGAGGGCGAGCGGATCCGCGGCGAGGCCCGCCGCGAGGCCGTGCAGCAGATCGAGGAGGCCGCGGCCACCGCCGAGGAGCTGCTGGCCAAGGCGAAGTCCGACGCGGAGGAGACCCGTTCGGGCGCGACGGCGGACAGCGAGCGGCTGCGCGCCGAGGCCGCCGAGCGCGCCACGCAGCTGCGCACGCAGGCCCAGGAGGCACTGGAGCAGGCCCGCGGCGAGGCCGAGGACCTGCATGCCGCGGCCGAGGAGGCCGCGGCGGCGACCCGTGCCGAGGCCGAGGCGGCCGCCACCGAGCTGCGGGCCGAGGCCGAGCGCAGCGCGGACGAGCGGCGCGAGCTGGCCCAGGCGGAGCTGGACCGGCTGCACGGCGAGGCGGAGGAGCGGGTCACCGCGGCCGAGACGGCGCTGCGCGAGGCCCGCGAGGAGGCCGAGCGGCTGCGCAAGGAGGCCCAGGAGGAGACTGCCCGGCTGAAGGCGGAGTCCGCCGAGCGGCGCCGGGAGAAGGAGCAGCAGGCCGAGGAGGAGGCCGAGCGGCTGCGTGCCGAGGCCGCCTCGGACGCCTCCGAGGCGCGGGCCGAGGCCGAGGCCGCCGCCACGCGGCTGCGCACGGAGGCCACCACCGAGGCCGAGCGGCTGAAGGCGGAGGCGCAGGAGACCGCCGACCGGGTGCGCGCGGAGGCCGCAGCGGCGGCCGAG
>NZ_JBEPFC010000139.1:0-19249 GCF_040301705.1 Streptomyces sp. NPDC000151
GCCGAGGCCGCGGCCGCCGCGGCCGCCGCGGCCCGCACCCCGCGCATCGCCCCGGCCACCGCGTACGCGCTCGGCATCCTCCACGCCGACCAGCGCCACGAGGTCGAGGCCGCCCGCTACACCTTCACCCGCGCCTGGAGGACCGGATGAACAACGGAACGGTGATCCGCGCGGCTGGCTGCGTCCTGTGGCGCCGGGCGCCGGGGACGGGCGGGCTGGAGATCGCCCTGGTGCACCGGCCGAAGTACGACGACTGGTCGCTGCCGAAGGGCAAGCTGAAGCGGGACGAGGAGGCGCCGGCGGCGGCGGTGCGCGAGGTCGCGGAGGAGACCGGCATGGACTGCCGGCCGGGCCCCGAGCTGCCGACCGCGTACTACGAGGTGAACGGCCGCCCCAAGGAGGTCCGCTACTGGGCCGCCGAGGCGTGCGGCGGGACGTTCGCCGCCAACGACGAGGTCGACCGGATGGCCTGGCTCTCCCCGGCCGAGGCCCGCGACCGCCTCACCCAGGCCCGGGACCGGCCGCTGGTCGACGCGTTCCTGGCGGCGCTCCGTACGGCCTGACCCGGCCGCTCAGGCCCCGCCCAGCGGTCCCCGCGCCGCTCAGGCCCCGCCCCGCGGTGCCAGCGCCTCCCAGCGCACCGTGACCTCGCCCAGGCGCCAGCGGCCGGGGCCGTCGGCGAGGGGCCAGCCCGCGGCGTGCAGGGCGCGGACCGAGCGGATCCAGCGCTGGCGGGCGCCGAGCGCGCCGTAGGGCGCTGCCGCCGCCCAGGCGCGGTCGAAGTCCCGCAGGAAGGCGTGCACCGGCTCGCCCGGCACATTGCGGTGGATGAGCGCCTTCGGGAGCCGTTCGGCCAGGTCGGAAGGGGTGGCCAGGGACGCGAGCCGGGCCGCGAAGGTGACCGTGCGGGGGCCCTCGGTGCCGAGCGCGACCCAGACGTGCCGGCGCCCGATCTCGTCGCAGGTGCCCTCCACCAGCAGGCCGCCCGGGGCCAGCCGGGCGCACAGCCGCGCCCAGACCGTCGCCACCTCGGCCTCGTCGTACTGGCGCAGCACGTTCGCCGCCCGGATCAGCGCGGGGGAGCGGCCCGGGGCGCCCGGCAGCGGCACCTCGAAGCCGCCGTGCAGGAAGACCAGCCCGTCCCGCTCGTACGGCCGGGCCGCCGCGACCCGCGCCGGATCGATCTCGACGCCCACCACCGCCGCGTCCGCGCGGGCCGTGCGCAGCCGGTCCAGCAGCTCCACGGCGGTCCAGGGCGCGGCGCCGTACCCGAGATCGACGGCGACCGGGTCGGCGGTGCGGCGCAGCTGCGCGCCGTGCGTGGCGGCGATCCAGCGGTCCATGCGGCGCAGCCGGTTCGGATTGGTGGTCCCGCGGGTGGCGCTCCCGACCGGGCGTGCGGACGGGGGAGGGGAGGAGCTGCGGGCCATGAGATGACTTTATGCGCCGCTGTGCGCCGGCCCGCCCGGGAGCCTCTTAGGGTCACGCTTTGGCAAAGAGGGGGCGGCGCGGCGTCTGGCGGGAAATGGCACGGCCGGCTCTGTTGTTGGCCGGTGGAGAGGCGTTTTTGTGCCGGATTTCCGCCGGATTGTGGGAGGTAGCTCGCAGTGAGCCAATATGTGTCCCGGCTCCGCGGCCGTCCTCAGAGCCAGTTCGCGGGCCCCGCCCGGCTGCGCCTGGGGGGCTCCCGCAAGCCGCGCCGGGTGGCGATGCTGAGCGTGCACACCTCCCCGCTGCACCAGCCCGGCACGGGCGACGCGGGCGGCATGAACGTCTACATCGTCGAGCTCGCCAAGCGCCTCGCCGCGATCGACATCGAGGTCGAGATATTCACCCGCGCCACCACCGGCGCCCTCCCGCCCTCCGTCGAGCTGGCCCCCGGCGTGCTCGTACGGCACGTGGACGCGGGCCCGTACGAGGGCCTGAACAAGGAGGACCTGCCCGCCCAGCTGTGCGCCTTCACGCACGGCGTGATGCAGGCGTGGGCCGGCCACCGCCCCGGCCATTACGACCTGGTGCACTCGCACTACTGGCTCTCCGGCCACGTCGGCTGGCTCGCCGCCGAGCGCTGGGGCGTCCCGCTCGTGCACGCCATGCACACGATGGCCAAGGTCAAGAACGCCGCGCTCGCGGCGGGCGACACCCCGGAGCCGGCCGCCCGCGTCATCGGTGAGACGCAGATCGTGCGCGCCTCGGACCGGCTGATCGCCAACACCGCCGAAGAGGCCGGTGAGCTCGTCCGGCACTACGAGGCCGAGCCCGGCAAGGTCGCGGTCGTGCACCCCGGCGTCAACCTCGACCGCTTCCGCCCGGCGAGCGACGCGACGGGCAGCGACGCGACGGGCAGCGGCGTGACCGGCAGCGGCGTGACCGGCAGCGGCGCCGCCGACGCGCGGGCCGCGGCCCGGCACCGTCTCGGCCTGCCCCAGGACGCGCTGATCCCGCTCTTCGCGGGCCGCATCCAGCCACTGAAGGCCCCCGACATCCTGCTGCGCGCGGTCGCGGTCCTGCTGGACCAGGACCCCTCGCTGCGCTCCCGGATCGTCGTCCCTGTCGTCGGCGGCCCGAGCGGCAGCGGCCTGGCCAAGCCCGAGGGCCTGCAGAAGCTGGCCGCCCGGCTCGGCATCGCGGACGTGGTGCGGTTCCGGCCGCCGGTCGGCCAGGACCAGCTCGCGGACTGGTACCGCGCGGCCAGCGTGCTGGTCATGCCGTCCTACAGCGAGTCCTTCGGGCTGGTGGCCATCGAGGCGGAGGCCTGCGGCACGCCGGTGATCGCGGCCTCGGTCGGCGGCCTCCCGGTGGCCGTGAAGGACGGCGTCAGCGGCTTCCTGATCGACGGGCACGACCCGGTGGACTACGCCCGCGCGCTGCGCCGGTTCGCCGAGGACCCCTCGCTCACGCCGCGGATGGGCGCGGCGGCCGCCCGGCACGCCGGCTCCTTCGGCTGGGACACCGCGGCCGCCGCGACCGCCGACGTGTACACCGCCGCGATGCAGGAGCGGCGCCGTCGCCTACGATCACTGCATGGCTGAGGACAGCAGGGCCGCGGACGCGCGGCAGGTCGTCGAGGAGACGCTGAACGACGCCGGACTGGAGTGGGAGTCCCCGGAGGCCGGCAGTTATGTCGTGAAGCTGCCCGGCACCCGCAAGCTCTCCACGACCTGTTCGCTGCTGGTCGGCAGGCATTCGCTGTCGGTCAACGCGTTCGTCGTCCGCCGCCCGGACGAGAACCACGAAGCGGTGCACCGCTGGCTGCTGGAGCGCAACACCCGTCTGTACGGCGTGGGTTACGCGATCGACAAGCTCGGCGACGTCTACCTCGTCGGCAAGCTGCCGCTCGCGGCCGTCACCCCCGAGGAGCTGGACCGGATCCTCGGCACGGTCCTGGAGAACGCCGACGGCTCCTTCAACACGCTGCTGGAGATGGGCTTCGCGTCGGCGATCCGCAAGGAGTACGAGTGGCGCGTCGCGCGCGGCGAGTCCACCCGTAACCTCGACGCGTTCGCGCATCTGACCAGCCGGGACAAGTAGCACTTTCCGGCCCGTTTCGCGGCGTCCTCTTCCGCCGTGCGGCGGGCGCGTGCCATGCTCGCGCCGTCTCTCCCATGCACCTCTTCACCTGCATGAAGGCGGCCCATGGACATCAGCAGGCGCACTGTGCTGGGCAGCGCGACCGCCGTGACGGCGGCCGCCGTACTGCCCGCCCTCCCGGCCGGCGCTTCCGGTCACCGCAACGCACTCTGGGACGAGTTCACCGCCCGCCCCTTCCGGCATCCGCAGATCCCGTACGTCGGCCGGGCCGGCAGCCGGCGCGGGCCCCGGACCGCCGGCGAAGGGCCCGTGATCGACGCGGTACGGGAGCACGGCGCCGTCCCGGACGGCAGCAAGGACTCGGCCCCCGCCCTCAACCGCGCCATCGAGGCAGCGGGCCGGCGCGGCGGCGGCGTCGTCACCCTCCCGCCCGGCACCTTCCGCATCGACGGCATCGTCCGCATCGGCCACGATCACGTGGTGCTGCGCGGTGCCGGCAGCGGCCGTACCAAGCTGCTCGCCACCAAGCACCTGACCGAGCTCATCGGCCCGTACGGCAGCCGGTACGGCGGCGACAAAACCGCCTGGTCCTGGACCGGCGGCCTCATCTGGCTCTGCCCGACGGCCCGTTGGGACTCCCTGGTCGCGGCGATCAGGAAGCGGGACTGGCCGTTCGAGGGGTGGACGGGCAACCGGCGCGACGAGTGGCGCACGCTCACCGCCGTACGCCCCGCGCGCCGCGGCGACCGCACCGTCACGGTCGCCGACGCCTCGCGCCTGAGCCCCGGCGCCCTCGTCCTCCTCCGCCTGGCCGACGACAAGGGCCACACCCTCCTCCAGCACATCGCGGGCGACGGTCCGGGCCCCGCCGCGTACACCTGGCACGACAAGGTCAAACTCACCAGCTACGTCCCGTACGAGTGGCCCGTGCGCATCGTCCGTATCAAGGGGCGCTCGGTCACCCTTGAGCGCCCGCTGCCGCTCGACGTGCGCCCGGAGTGGGACCCGCGGCTCACCACCCACGTCCCCGCGCTCGTCGGCGCCGGCGTCGAGGGCCTGACGATCGAAGCGGTCGAGACGCCGCAGTCACCGCACCTGCACGACAAGGGGTACAACGCCCTCACCCTGCAGTGCGCGTACGACTGCTGGGTGCGGGACGTCGTCGCGCGCCACGTCGACAACGGCTTCGGGATGACCGCCGCCTCCGCCTGCACGATCAGCAACACCCGTGTCGCGGGCCGCGGTTCGCACCACCCGTACTACTGCCGCGAGGGCTCGCACGACAACCTCTTCGAGGACTTCACCATCGAACAGCGCACCGTGCCCACGCCGCCCGGCACGCAGCTGCACGGCATCAACGTCGAAGGACTCTCCAGCTACAACGTCTGGTCGCGCGGCCGGATGGAGATGGGTACGTTCGACTCCCACCGGGGCATGCCGTTCGCCAACGTCCGTACCGACATCGTGCTGAACAACAACGGCCGGCACGGCGGCGACATGCGTGCGGGGCCGCTCTTCGGGGCCCGCTTCACGCACTGGAACGTCCGCGTCACCAACGGCCGGGCCGGCATGGTGCGGATCGACGGCCTGGCCCCGTACAGCGTCACCGCGGGCATCTCCGAGGTCCGCGAGTTCGACCAGACCGACCAGCCGGACTTCACGGGCGACCTGCACAGCAGGCTGATGGCGTACGGCCGCCCCGGAACGGTCAGGCCACGGAATCTGTACGAGGCACAGCGCCGGCTGCGTCCATGACGGGCGCGGATTCCGGAACCCGGTCGGATACCGATCCGGGTTCCGGAGCCGGGTCCGATATCGGCGCGGGTTCCGGAGCCGGCGTACGCGCCGCCCGCTCCTCGGTGTTCATCCGCCGCAGCAGCAGCCCGTAACCGAGCGCGGCCACCGTCCCGATCACCGCGCTGCCGGACCAGAGGGTGGCCGGGCCGTAGCGGTCGATGACCGTGCCGCCGAGCAGCGGGGCGGCCAGCGAGGCCACCGACCAGGACAGCGCGTACATGCCTTGGTAGCGGCCGCGGCCATGGGTGGGCGAGAGCCGGACCACCAGCCCCATCTGCGTGGGCGAGTTGATGATCTCGCCCAGCGTCCAGACGGCGACGGACACCGCGAACAGCGCCACCGAACCGGCGAACGCCGTCAGCCCGAAGCCGTAACCGGTCAGCAGCGCCGAGCCGATCAGCAGCGCCGCCGGGCTGCGGTGCTCGATGAAGCGGGTCACGGGGATCTGCAACAGCACGATCAGCACGCCGTTCGTGGCGATCACCAGCCCGAAGTCCGTGCTGCTGAAGCCCGCCCGGCCCATGGTCACCGGCAGCGACACGTACGCCTGCTGGAAGAGCAGCGCGAGCAGCAGGTTCAGGCCGACGACGGTCATGAACCGCCCGTCCCGCAGCACGGTCAGCATGGAAACCCGCCGTACGGGCTCCTCCGCCGTACCGGCCTCCGCCGCCTCCGCCGCCACCGGCCGGGACTCGGGCAGCTTCACGAAGACCACCACCGCGCAGGCCAGCACCAGCGCCGACTCGCCGAGGAAGAGCAGCAGATAGCCGTACTGGGCGAGCAGCCCGGCCAGCGACGAGGAAATCGCGAAGCCCATGTTCAAGGCCCAGTAATTGAGCGCGAAGGCCCGCACCCGGTCCTCCGGCGCCACGATGTCCGCCATCATCGCCTGCACCGCGGGCCGCGAGCCGTTGCTCGCCATGCCCACCACGCCGGCCACCGCCGCGATGGCCACCGGGTCCTCCATGAACCCCAGCAGCGCCACCGAGACCGCGGTCGCCAGCTGTGCGATCAGCATCGTGGGCCGCCGCCCGAGCCGGTCGGTCAGCACCCCGGCCACCACCGAGGAGACCACCCCGCCCAGTCCGTACAGCGCGCCGACCAGCCCCGCGTACGACGCCGAGTACCCCCGCTCCACCGTGAGGTACAGCGCCAGGAACGTGGCGACGAACGCCCCCAGGCGGTTGATCAGCGTGCTCGTCCACAGCCACCAGAACTGCCGCGGCAGCCCCGACACGCTCGCGACGACGGCTCGTCTCACCGTGCCTCCCCCAAAGAACCGACGTAAGTGGCGCAACCGCCAAGGGGAAGCTATAGACGCAGGTCACCTCACGCCATTGAATTGACGCGAACCGTCAAACGTCATCGCCCCGGCACAGACGAGCGCCCCGGAGTCCACACATCGGCCCCCTGCCTGGCCTGTCACCGTTTTCGATTAGTCTCAAAGACATGGCCGACGCACCGTACAAGCTCATCCTCCTCCGCCACGGCGAGAGCGAGTGGAACGCGAAGAACCTGTTCACCGGCTGGGTGGACGTCAACCTGAACGAGAAGGGCGAGAAGGAGGCGGTCCGCGGCGGTGAGCTGCTCAAGGACGCCGGCCTGCTCCCCGACGTCGTGCACACCTCCCTCCAGAAGCGCGCCATCCGCACCGCGCAGCTGGCCCTGGAGGCCGCCGACCGTCACTGGATCCCGGTCCACCGCAGCTGGCGCCTGAACGAGCGGCACTACGGCGCGCTGCAGGGCAAGGACAAGGCCCAGACCCTCGCCGAGTTCGGCGAGGAGCAGTTCATGCTCTGGCGCCGCTCGTACGACACCCCGCCGCCGGCGCTCGACCGTGACGCCGAGTACTCGCAGTTCTCCGACGCGCGCTACGCCACGCTCCCCCCGGAGCTGCGCCCGCAGACCGAGTGCCTGAAGGACGTCGTCGTCCGGATGCTCCCGTACTGGTTCGACGGCATCGTCCCGGACCTGCTCACCGGCCGCACCGTCCTGGTCGCCGCCCACGGCAACAGCCTCCGTGCGCTGGTCAAGCACCTCGACGGCATCTCCGACGCGGACATCGCCGGCCTGAACATCCCCACCGGCATCCCGCTCACCTACGAGCTCGACGCCGACTTCAAGCCCCTCAACCCGGGCGGCACCTACCTCGACCCGGAGGCCGCCAAGGCCGCCATCGAGGCGGTCAAGAACCAGGGCAAGAAGAAGTAAGCCCGAGCCTTCTCCGACGCCAGGCCCCCTGCCTGCGGTTTTTCCGCGGGTGGGGGGGGGCTTGCTGCCGCTCTGGGGCCGGCGTTGGGCCGGCAGCGTCGCGGTAGTCTCCGTGCCCCTGGTTCACCTGCGTCGAAATGTGAGCACCCTGTGGCCATACGTGAGACATTCGCCAACCTCTTCAAGCGCACGGCGAAGACCGCCGACGGAGCGTACGCGGCGGAACGACCCTGCCTGTGCTCTCCCCCGTGGCCCGGCCTGGAGACGACGGCGAATGGCTACACGCTCCCGGCTGTGGTTTCGAGCCACTACAGCGTGCTCACCCACCCGGACGTCGGCCCGTTCGTCGCTCGCTGCACCGGCTGCCGGGCCCGGTACCCCGACCCGTGGGTGATTCCGCAGGGCGCCCCCATGCCCTTCCGGTGGGCGCAGGACTAGGGACTCCGGGCCGTGCGCCCGCACATCGAGGGGCCCCGGTCGGCGGTGCCGGCCGGGGCCCCTCGGTCGTGCGGTCGCGGTTGTTGCCTCAGCCGCAGTTGCCGCCGCAGCTGCACGGGCCGCCGGACTGGCAGCCGCAGCCGCAGCCCGAGCCGCAGCCGCAGGCGGCCACGAGGGGCAGCAGGGGGCGGCGGTCGTCGGCCGCGGGACGCTCGGTCGTCACAGGGGTGGGGGAGTCAGCCATGAAATGCCTCCTCTGGAGGGGGTCATCGGGAGGTCGTACCGGGCTGTGCTGTACCGCTGCCCATGACATGCCCGCGTGAAGAGGCGCATCAACCGCGCGCGGTGGCACGCGGTGGCGCGTCAGCCGCCCTCGACCGCGGTCGGCGGCGCGATCTCGTCCGCGTGCTCGCCCGTGACCAGGTACACCACGCGCTTGGCGACCGATACCGCGTGATCGGCGAACCGCTCGTAGTAACGGCCCAGCAGCGTGACATCCACCGCCGTCTCGATGCCGTGCTTCCAGCGGTCGTCCATCAGGTGCTGGAAGAGCGCGCGGTGCAGCAGGTCCATCGCGTCGTCGTCCTGCTCCAGCTGCAGCGCCAGATCGACGTCCTTCGTGATGATGACCTCGCCCGCCTTCGCCATCAGGCGCTGCGCCAGCTGCCCCATCTCCAGAATCGTGGCGTGCAGGTCCCGGGGCACCGCCGTCTCCGGGAACCGCAGCCGCGCCAGCTTCGCGACGTGCTGCGCCAGGTCACCGGACCGCTCCAGGTCCGCGCTCATCCGCAGCGACGTCACGACGATCCGCAGATCCGTGGCGACCGGCTGCTGGCGCGCCAGCAGGGCTATGGCCCGGGCCTCCAGGTCGCGCTGCAGATCGTCGACCTTCTCGTCGCCGGCGATCACGTTCTCCGCCAGCTTCAGATCCGCGTCGAGTATCGCCGTGGTGGCGCGCCCGATCGCGGAGCCGACAAGCCTGGCCATCTCGACCAGGCCTTCGCCGATCGAATCCAGCTCCTCGTGGTACGCGTCCCGCATCAGTGACCTTCTCTCGCATCGAGTCGTTCGAGTCGTATGTGGGCCTGCGATGCCCGTGATCAGTCCCCCGGGCCGGTGCCCCTGCGTAGTCGCCCGGGCTGCGCCCCTGGTGGTGTGGGCCTACGATCCCCACGCTCCCACGTTC
Source organism: Streptomyces sp. NPDC000151 (assembly GCF_040301705.1). Classification (NCBI taxonomy): domain Bacteria; kingdom Bacillati; phylum Actinomycetota; class Actinomycetes; order Kitasatosporales; family Streptomycetaceae; genus Streptomyces; species Streptomyces sp. NPDC000151. The sequence goes on from NZ_JBEPFC010000139.1 coordinate 9,164, forward strand.
GAGCCCGGATGCGACCGGTTCGCCCCTCCGGAGTGAACCGGTGCCGACATGAAGGTGAACTCTCGGCAACCAGTGGCCGAGGTGACCCTCGGACGGCTGGGGAACTGTCACAACCGGCGCATAACCTGGACTCATGAACGTGGACGCGGCCATCGCCGCAGTGGCAGCGATCGCCGGTTGTTGTACCGGCGTGATCGCCATGCTGGCGTTCCGCTGGAGCGAGCGGGACCAGGCCAAGCCCACGCGTACGTCCCTGCACACCGACGCCGTCCTGCCCCCCGGCGTGGACACCGTCCTGTCGGTGCTGCGGTCCTCCGCCGTCGTCCTGGACGAGGCCGACGGCGTGGTCAAGGCCAGCTCGGCCGCGTATGCCCTGGGCCTCGTACGAGGCGGCAAGCTCGCCGTCGACCCCATGCTCCAGATGGCGCGCGACACCCGCAGGGACGGGGAGATACGCCAGGTCGAGCTGGACCTGCCGCGCCGCGGCACCGGCCGCGGCGACGCCCTCGCCGTCTCCGCGCGGGTCGCCCCGCTCGGCTCCCGGCTCGTCCTGCTCCTGGTCGAGGACCTCACCGAAGCCCGCCGCATCGAAGCGGTCCGCCGCGACTTCGTGGCGAACGTCAGCCATGAGCTCAAGACCCCGGTCGGCGCGCTCTCCCTGCTCTCCGAGGCCGTCATGGACGCCAGCGACGACCCCGAGGCGGTGAACCGCTTCGCGGGCCGCATGCAGGCCGAGGCCACCCGCCTGACCAGCCTCGTACAGGAGCTCATCGACCTCTCCCGGGTGCAGAACGACAACCCCCTGGAGGACGCCGAGCCCGTCCGCGTGGACGAGCTGGTCGAGGAGGCCATGGACCGCTGCCGCCAGCAGGCCAGCAGCAAGTCGATCACCATGGCCATCGGCGGCATCGCCGACCTGCACGTATGGGGCAACAGAAGCCAGCTCGCCGGCGCCCTCGGCAACCTCGTCGAGAACGCCGTCAACTACTCCCCGGCCCGGACCCGCGTCGGCATAGCCGGCCGCCGTGTCCCGGCGTCCGGCGGCACGATGATCGAGATAGCCGTCACCGACCAGGGCATCGGCATCTCCGAGAAGGACCGGGACCGGATCTTCGAGCGGTTCTACCGCGTCGACCCGGCGCGCTCCCGCGCCACCGGCGGCACCGGACTCGGTCTCGCCATCGTCAAGCATGTGGCCGCCTCGCACGGCGGGGAGGTCACGGTATGGAGCGCCGAAGGACAGGGCTCCACCTTCACCTTGCGGCTCCCGGAAGCCGGCGCGGTCCGTGACCGCGACACCCAACGGGACGGCGCCGCAGCAGACCCGGACGACCTCGATGGCGAGGACGGTCCGTACGACACCTTCAACGGCCCGGCCGACACCCACCACCACACTTCCCCGGAAGCGCTACGCGCGCCCTACCCTGCCCCGGAGGTCCTTCCGTGACCCGAGTGCTCGTCGTCGAGGATGAGGAGTCCTTCAGCGACGCCCTGTCGTACATGCTCCGCAAGGAGGGCTTCGAGGTCGCGATCGCCGCGACCGGCCCCGACGGACTGGACGAGTTCGAGCGCAACGGCGCCGACCTGGTCCTGCTCGACCTGATGCTGCCCGGCCTGCCCGGTACGGAGGTCTGCCGCCAGCTGCGCGGCCGCTCCAACGTCCCGGTGATCATGGTGACCGCCAAGGACAGTGAGATCGACAAGGTCGTCGGCCTGGAGATAGGAGCCGACGACTACGTCACCAAGCCGTTCTCCTCGCGGGAGCTGGTCGCCCGCATCCGCGCGGTCCTGCGCCGCCGCGGCGAGCCGGAGGAGGTCACCCCGCAGGCCCTGGAGGCCGGCCCGGTCCGCATGGACGTGGACCGGCACGTCGTCACGGTCTCCGGCGGCAAGGTCGACCTCCCGCTCAAGGAGTTCGACCTGCTGGAGATGCTGCTGCGCAACGCCGGCCGGGTCCTCACCCGTATGCAGCTGATCGACCGCGTCTGGGGCGCCGACTACGTGGGCGACACCAAGACCCTCGACGTCCACGTCAAGCGCCTGCGCGCCAAGATCGAGCCGGACCCGGGCGCGCCGCGCTATCTGGTCACGGTCCGCGGCCTCGGGTACAAGTTCGAGCCGTAGGCCGACCGGCGCGCCTTCAGGGGCGCGGGGAACTGCGCGAGCAGTCCAGGCGGCGAGATGTCCGCGCCACGTGCCCTGCCCACCACGGGCGGGGCGCTTTCGCGTACGCGGACGGCCGCTACGACGCCCGCACGGACGCCTCCATGTGCCCGAACGCCCGCCCCGCCGCCGAAGCGGCAGAGCGGGCGGGGGCATACCTCAGTGGCCGCCGTGCGCGGATTCCGAGGCCGAAGGCGAGGCCGACTCCGAGGCGGACGCGGACGCCGACGGCTGCGGCACCTCGCTCGGCCCGTAGTCCTTGAAGTAGCTCTTCGCCGGGACGACGTACGCCCGCAGCGTCACCTTGCCGGTGCGGCTGAAGTCGAAGGTCACCTTCTGCGCGTTGCCGTCCTGGACGGCCTCGCGGCCGCTGGACAGGGTGGCCGAGGCGTTGCCCTTGCCGCCGATGACGAGGGAACCGCCGGCCGGCACGGTGATCTTGCCGGAGCCCTTGGCGGGCTTCAGCTCGGCCTGCTGGCCGCTGCCGTCGACCGTGACGGAGTCCAGCGTCTGGTCCTTCGTACCGCCGTTGAACAGCGTCGCGGACACCGCTGCCGGGCCCTTGGCGTCCGGCTTCGGCTGGGTGATCACGATGGCGTTCTGGATCTTGATGTCGCCGACGGAAGTGGCGGCGTTGTCCGGCTTGACTTGCAGCGTCGCGGCATCGTTCCCGGCCGCGCACGCGGAGAGCGAGGCGATCGAGAGCGTGAGGACGGTGGCGGCGAGGGCGCCGCGTCGAAGGCTGCGGCTCACGGCGGCGGCATCTCCTAGGACGAGCTTCGGCGGCCGAACGGGCATGCCCGGTCGCGGGGTGGACGGCTGGGCGGCCGTTCCGTACGCCGCGCGTCGGCGCCGTACGTAAAGCCGCCCTAAGGGTGTGTCAGCGCCGCTAGGTTACCGAGCCGCCCTTCCGCCGCCGCACCCGACCCGCCCCCTGCGCGATCACGTGCCGATCGCGCGCCGGTCACATGATCACGAGCGGCCGCCCGGAACGCTCCCGACGCCGCTGCCGGCGGCCCCTCCCGTGCGTGCCCGGCCGGCTTGCCGCAGCCCTCACGAGAACTGCCGGAAGAATTCACCTCACGTCCGTTCGAGTGATCGCCGCGGGAGAATCCACCGGAGCCGCCGAGAGGAATAGCGGCAATGGCAAAGGAATGCGCCGCGTCACACGAATTGATCATGTCCGGTACGCCCGGCCGGGTGACGGGGTGATCAATTCTCGATTCGGGCAGGAGTGATCGGGAGTGACCGAACGGAGTAGTGGAAGCACGCCATCCGGATCCCGGCAAACCGGGACGTTCGTCCTGTCGATCGGGCTCTTCGGGAGCTGTAACGTACGCGTTTCGCTCCGCTCAAGAAGCGCCTCCGACCTGCGCATACCTACTTCCATTGGGCGGTCGATGCACGTCACGACCGTCGTTGTCAAGCCCCGAGATGCGCCCTGACCTGCGAAAACGCCATTCAGAACGGACCGTTCCCGTGTTAGGATGGATAGCCACGGAAGGGGTACCTGTCACATGACGTTCAAGGTTGGCGACACCGTGGTCTATCCCCATCACGGGGCCGCGCTGATCGAGGCCATCGAAACTCGCCAGATCAAAGGCGTGGACAAGACCTACTTGGTGCTGAAGGTCGCCCAGGGCGATCTGACGGTTCGTGTGCCAGCGGACAATGCGGAGTTCGTCGGTGTACGCGATGTGGTCGGCCAGGACGGGCTCGACCGGGTCTTCGAGGTGCTTCGCGCACCATATGCCGAAGAGCCGACGAACTGGTCCCGTCGCTACAAGGCAAATCTCGAAAAGCTCGCCTCCGGCGACGTGATCAAGGTCGCCGAGGTGGTTCGCGACCTGTGGCGCCGTGAGCGTGAGCGCGGACTCTCCGCAGGTGAGAAGCGAATGCTCGCCAAGGCCCGCCAGATCCTGGTGAGCGAGCTCGCCCTCGCGGAGAACACGAACGAAGACAAGGCCGAGGCTCTGCTCGACGAGGTCCTCGCGTCCTGACGCCCGCCGCTGCCGGGTTTCCACAGTGATCGCTCACGGTGGCAGGCCCCGCGATGAGGCGCTCAGCACAAGGAGCGCGCTCAGCGGTGCTCAGCAGTGGTGCTCAGCACGAAAATGCCGCGGTGCCCGAGCGACGATTGCTTCCTCGCGGAAGCAGTCCGTTGCCGGGCGCTGCGGCATATCTGATGACAGGCGTACCCGATGGCCTACGTACCTGGTGTGCTGCCCCAGCCCCTGGCGTGCCTACGGGGCCTGCCTACGGTCCTACGGGGCGTGCCCTACGGCCGGCGTGCCGAGAAGCCGGCCACGGCGGCCATACCCTGAGCCGAACCAGGAACTGACGTGCCGGGCCCGGGCAGCTGGCTCGACCGGCCGTCACGGAAGGGTCCGGTCGGGGCGTCGCGCCCGGCACGGTGTGGCCATACCCACCTCGGCCGAGTAAACAAACCTGCCGCTCGAAATTCGGGGTGCGACCCCCGGCTCACGGAGTGCAACCGATGTCTGAAGATTCCCGCCGACTTCGCACGGCGGCGGTCATCCCCGCGGCCGGCCGCGGGGTACGCCTCGGCCCCGGCGCCCCCAAGGCGCTGCGCGCGCTGGGCGGCACGCCCATGCTCATCCACGCCGTACGGGCCATGGCGGCGTCCCGCGCCGTCTCGCTCGTCGTCGTGGTCGCGCCGCCCGACGGCGCGCCCGAAGTACGTGCTCTGCTGGACAGCCACCCGTTCCCCGAGCGCACCGAGCTGCTGGTCGTCCCCGGCGGCGACACCCGCCAGCAGTCCGTGAGCCGCGGCCTGCAGGCGCTGCCCGACGACGTCGACGTGGTCCTCGTCCACGACGCGGCGCGGCCCCTCGTGCCGGTGGACACCGTCGACACCGTGATCAACGCCGTACGGGGCGGCGCGCCCGCCGTCGTACCGGCGCTGCCGCTCGCCGACACCGTGAAGGAAGTACGGCCGGATCCCGACGGCGGATCCGAGCCGGTGGTGGGCACACCGGAGCGCGCCCGGCTGCGCGCCGTACAGACCCCGCAGGGCTTCGACCGCGACACCCTGGTCAAGGCCCACACGACCGTGACCTTCGACGGCGAGGGTGCCACGGACGACGCCGGCATGGTCGAACGGCTCGGCGCGCCGGTCGTGGTCGTACCCGGCCACGAAGAGGCGTTCAAGGTCACCCGCCCGCTGGACCTGGTACTCGCCGAGGCGGTACTGGCGCGCAGGCGCGTGACGGACGGGTACGCCTGAGGGACGGGTAGGCCGGAGGGACGGGGGCGCCTGACGGGTCCTTCTCCGGTGGCTGTTCTGTGGACGGCTTGGGGTTTGGGGTGGGGGCGGGGCGTATACGGGGGCGGTGGGGGTGGCCCCCTACCCGTCCGACGAGCGGGGGCGGGGCGGAGTTCTCGCGCGGTTCGATGTTCACTCGCAGGGAGGAAAATTTCATGGTCGCGTTGCCCCAGGTGGGGATCGGGACGGACGTACACGCCTTTGAGCAGGGGCGTGAGCTGTGGTGCGCCGGGCTCCTGTGGGACGAGGCGGCCAGCGGCGGCTACGGCCTCGCCGGGCACAGCGACGGCGACGTGGCCGCGCACGCCGCCTGCGACGCGCTCTTCTCCGCGGCCGGCATCGGCGACCTCGGCGCGCACTTCGGTACGAGCCGCCCCGAGTGGTCCGGCGCCTCCGGCGTGACGCTGCTCGCCGAGGCCGCCCGCATCGTCCGGGCCGAGGGCTTCGAGATCGGCAACATCGCCGTCCAGGTCATCGGCGTACGCCCGAAGGTCGGCAAGCGCCGCGAGGAGGCCCAGAAGGCGCTCTCGGCCGCGGCCGGCGCGCCCGTCGCGGTCTCCGGCACCACCACCGACGGCCTCGGCCTCACCGGCCGAGCAGAAGGCCTGGCCGCCCTGGCCACGGCCCTGGTGATCCGCACGGCATAACCCCCGACGGCCCGGCCCCACGAGCCGGCTGACCCGGTTTCGGCCGGGGCTCCGGTTTCGGCCGGGCCTCCGGGCTCGCTTCGACCCGCCGCCTCGGTCCGGGCTTCGGGTTTCACCTCGACCCGCCGCCTCGGCCGGGCCACCGGTTTTGGCCGGGCCTCCGGGTTCGCTTCGGCCCGCCGCCTCGGCCGGGCCTCCGGTGCCGCCTCGGCCGGGCCGCCCGGTCCCACCTCGGCCTCGGTGCCCGGTTCCGCCTGGATCCGGCCGTCCGGTTCCCCGTTTCGGCCTCCGGCCCACCTGGCCCGGCCGCCCGGTTCCGCCCACGCCCCGACCGCCCGGTTTCGCATACACCCGCCCCCGGCCACTCAGCTTCGCGTACGCCCGCCCCCCGCCGCCCGGCTTCGCGTACGCCCGCCCCCGGCCGTCCCGTTCCACCCTGCGGGTGAATCTCGTGCTCGGCGCGAACACCCGCCACCCGTCATTCGTCAGACGGGGTGGGGGCCCCAGGGTGCGCACATACGGGCGCAGCCCCGAACTCGCCGCTCCTCAGGGGGAATTCCGCGCCCCAGGGGAATTCCCCGCCCCGCACGGACGTTGGCCCGGCAACAGCACCCGTCCGCGTCCTGCTCCGCTTCGCACCCGCGCTCCCGCTTCGCCCCGTGTACGACCGCTTCGACCGCGTCCCGCTCCGTACGCTCCGCAGGAAGGAACCGCCGTGGCAGCCGAACTCTCCGAGGCCCTCAAGAAGGTCCTCGACTCCCCGGTCCTGGTCACCGTGGCCACCATCCAGCCCGACGGCAGCCCGCAGCTCTCGCCGGTGTGGGTCAAGCGGGACGGCGACGACCTCCTGTTCTCCACGACCGAGGACCGCCGCAAGGCCGCGAACCTGCGGCGCGACCCCCGGGTGACCGTCATCGTCCAGCCCGCCGACGATCCGTACGCCTACGCGGAGATCCGCGGCAGTGCGGAGCTCACCGGCGAAGGCGCGCAGGAGCTGCTCGACGAGCTCTCGGTGAAGTACACGGGCAAGCGGTACGCGGAGTTCAACCCGAGGGCCGGCCGGGACGGCGCGCGCGTGGTCGTCCGCGTCAGCCCGCGGAAGGTCGTCGGGCGTCTCTGACCGGCCCGCTCGCACCCCGCCCGCCCCGCCTGGCATCCGCAGGCGTACAACCCGTATCCCCGTCCGCCCCACCCCCGTCCCCCCCCCTCATCCCCGGGCGTACCACCGCGAAGTGGTGCCGAAGGGGTGCCGAAGTGGTGTGGAACACCCGCGAATATCACGCTTCTGTGTCCCCGTGGGCCATCGGGTCGCGGGGCACTGCCTCGTTCCGTCTACCCTTGATGCGTGACCATTCGCCTGTACGACACCAGCGCCCGGCAGATCCGTGACTTCTCCCCGCTCACGCCGGGCTGCGTCTCGATCTACCTGTGTGGCGCGACCGTGCAGGCCGCCCCGCATATCGGGCACATTCGGTCGGGACTGAACTTCGACATCATGCGCCGCTGGTTCGAGTACCGCGGCTACGACGTGACGTTCATCCGGAACGTCACGGACATCGACGACAAGATCATCAGGAAGTCGGCCGAGCAGGGCCGCCCCTGGTGGGCGATCGGGTACGAGAACGAGGTCGCGTTCAACACCGCGTACGACACCCTCGGCTGCCTGCGGCCGACGTACGAGCCGCGTGCGACCGGCCACATCCCCGAGATGATCGAAATGATGCGCGGCCTGATCGAGCGTGGCCACGCCTACGCCGCCGATGGCAACGTCTATTTCGACGTGCGCTCCTTCCCCGGCTATCTGGAGCTGTCCGGCCAGGACCTGGACAAGCTGCTGCAGCCGTCCGGCGAGGGCGAGACCGGCAAGCGTGACCCGCGCGACTTCGCGATGTGGAAGGCGGCCAAGGAGGGGGAGCCCAGCTGGGAGACCCCCTGGGGCCGCGGCCGGCCCGGCTGGCACCTGGAGTGCTCGGCGATGGCCCACAAGTACCTGGGTGAGCAGTTCGACATCCACGGTGGCGGCGTCGACCTCGTCTTCCCGCACCACGAGAACGAGATCGCGCAGGCCAAGGCGTTCGGTGACGCGTTCGCGCGGTACTGGGCGCACAACGCCTGGGTGACGATGAGCGGCGAGAAGATGTCCAAGTCGCTGGGCAACTCCGTGCTCGTCTCCGAGATGGTCAAGCGCTGGCGTCCCATCGTGCTGCGCTACTACCTCGGTACTCCGCACTACCGTTCGATGATCGAGTACAGCGAGGAAGCGCTGCGCGAGGCCGAGTCCGCGTTCGCGCGCATCGAGGGTTTCGTTCAGCGCGTCGTGGAGAAGGCCGGTCCGGTCGAGCCCGCCGACGAGGTGCCGCTGGCCTTCGCCGAGGCGATGGACGACGACCTCGGGGTGCCGCAGGCGCTGGCGATCGTGCACACGACCGTCCGCCAGGGCAACTCCGCGCTGACCGCCGACGACAAGGAAGCCGCCGTCGCCCGGCTGGCCGAGGTCCGTGCCATGCTCGGCGTGCTGGGCCTGGACCCGCTGGACGAGCAGTGGTCCGGCGGCGGCTCGGAGCGCGGCGAGGACCTGCACGGCGTCGTCGACTCCCTGGTCCGCATGGTCCTGGACCAGCGGCAGGCGGCCCGCGCCCGTAAGGACTACGCCACCGCCGACGCGATCCGCGACCAGCTCCAGCAGTCCGGCCTCGCCATCGAGGACACCCCGTCGGGGCCGCGCTGGTCGCTGTCGTGACGGACGGCGAGCCGGCCCGGTCGTCCGCCCGGCCGCCCGCGCGGTCGCCCGCACGGGGGACGGCGGGGGACACTCGTACGTACACGTAGCAAACGCAGCGCATGTAGCAAACACAGTACGAGTAGCAAACACGGTACGAGTAGCAAACGCAGTACACGTAGCACGTGTATACGCATCAGACATCTACGCAGCAGACATCACATCCACGTCGCGAGACGTCGAGAGCAGTAAGAAACAGGTGACCCATGGCCGGCAACAGCCAGCGCAGGAACCGCCGCACGTCCAACAAGAAGGGCATGCAGGTCGGCAGCGGCGGCCAGCGCCGCCGGGGCCTGGAGGGCAAGGGCCCCACCCCGCCCGCGTCCGCCCGCAAGGGACATGTGAAGAACCGCGTCGCCAACGCGAAGGCCAAGCAGGCGGCGCACCATCGCCCGGCCCCGCGCCGCGGCGGCGCCAAGGGCACGGCCGAGCTCGTCGTCGGCCGTAACCCGATCGTGGAGGCGCTGCGCGAGGAAATCCCCGCGACGACCCTCTACGTCCAGCAGTTCATCGACAGCGACGAGCGGGTGCGCGAGGCGCTCCAGCTCGCCGCCGACCGCGGCATGAACATCCTGGAGGCGCCGCGCCCCGAGCTGGACCGGATGACCAACGGGCTCAACCACCAGGGTCTGGTCCTGCAGATCCCGCCGTACGAGTACGCGCACCCGGAGGACCTGGCCGCGGCCGCGTTCGACGTCGGCGAGGACCCGCTGATCGTCGCGCTCGACGGCGTCACCGACCCGCGCAACCTCGGTGCGGTGGTCCGTTCGGTCTCCGCTTTCGGCGGCCACGGCGTGGTCGTACCGGAGCGGCGCGCGGCCGGAATGACGGCGGGCGCGTGGAAGACCTCCGCCGGTACCGCGGCGCGCACGCCGGTCGCGCGCGCCACCAACCTCACCCGCACGCTGGAGTCGTACCAGAAGGCGGGCATGATCGTCGTGGGCCTGGCGGCCGACGGCGAGGTCGAGCTGCAGGACCTGGAGGCGCTGGACGGCCCGGTCGTCATCGTCGTCGGCAGCGAGGGCAAGGGCCTCTCGCGCCTGGTCGGCGAGACCTGTGACGTGCGCGTCCGCATCCCGATGCCGGGCGGCGCCGAGTCGCTGAACGCGGGCGTCGCCGCGGGCGTCGTCCTGTGGGAGGCGGCACGCCGCCGGGGCTGAGGGGCACAGCGCGGCCGCCGCCGGGGCTGATGCCCACGGCGCGGCGCGGTG
>NZ_JBEPFC010000140.1:0-19185 GCF_040301705.1 Streptomyces sp. NPDC000151
GCGGAGCGGGCCCAGGGTCGCCGCGGCGGTGATCCGGGCGGCGCATTCGTTGGCCGCGACCACGGCGGTGAGCAGTGCGGGGCCGTCGAGCCGCCGGGCGCGGGCGTAGGCGAGCGGCACGGCGACGGTGGAGGGGGACAGGTGGCCCGCGTACGCCGTGTCGTCGAGGTTGAGGAAGGAGCCGAGGGCGGCCAGCACGCTCGACGCCTGGCGCGGATCGTCCTGCAGCGGCGGCCCGAAGGCGGCCGTCAGGCGCCGGCCGAGCGGGTGTGCGGCGCCCGCGCGGATGGCGCCGAGCTGGGACAGCACCTGACTGGCCGCGCGGCGCAGTACCCGCTCCGGTATCGCGTCGGGTGTGAGCCGCGCCGCCCAGGCGCCGAGTTCGGCCAAGAGGGTCATCGCGTCCTCACCCGTTCCGCTGTGCGCGGGGCGCGGCCCAGACCGGCAGCGCGCCCGGCAGCACGTCGAAGGTGGCGGTGGTCCCGATGCTGTGGCGCAGCTCGCCGTCGTGCTCCAGGACCAGCCGTTCGCCGTCCAGCCGTTCCAGGACGATCCGCCGCCCGCGGCCGTACGCCGTGCCGGGCAGGTCCAAGTGGCGGCCCTCGCGGGCAAGTTCGAGGAAGCGGGCCGGGTCGATCCGGCCGCCGACGACGCAGACGTCCAGCAGGCCGTCGTCCGGCTCGGAGCGGGGCAGCAAGAGGTACTGCCCGGCGCGGTAGCGGCCGCCGCCGACGCCGGCCAGGACGGTGGGGCCCTCGGCCAGTACGGTGCCGTCGACGGTGACCCGGCCCGGGTAGGGGCGGTAGCCGGCCGCGGCCTCGGCCAGCAGGCGCGCGTAGCGGGCCCGGCCGCTGCCGGGCGCCGCGCCGGCCGCCGACAGGATCTCGGCGCCCAGCCCCGTGCAGGAGCCGAGGAACACATGGGCGCCGGTCTCGGCGAGCCGGGCGAGGTCGATCCGACGCACCTCGGCCCGCCGGGCGGGACCCAGCACCATGTCCAGGGCGTCCTGCCAGGGCCGGTCCTGCCAGTACATCCGGTACCCGGAGTTGGCACTGCCCGCGGGGATCATGAGCAGCGCTGCCCGGGAGCCGTCGCCGTCCTGCCGGAGCATCCCCTCGGCCGTCTCGTGTGCCGTGCCGTCGCCGCCCACCGTCACCACCAGGTCGGGGCGGTGCCCGGCGGGTTCCTTGGCCAGCGCGCGGTGCACGGCGTCCGTGGCGTCGCCCGGCCCGGTCGTGCGGTGCACGGCCACCGGCCCGAGCCGTTCCCGGCAGCGGGACGCGAGGAGTTCGACGAGCTCGGCGGAGTAGCTGCCGGCTGCCGGGTTGGCCACGATGAGGGCACGCAGCGGTGAGGGGTCCACGGAAAACAGCCTGTCCTACTGTGCTGACCTCGCCCTGACCATTTCCTGACCCCTTCCTGATATTCCCCTGACAGCGCACTGACGGCTGCACAATTTCCCTTTCACGGCCCGGGAATTACTTGTCGCGACCGGCCCCGCGCTGCTCTACTCGGACGTCGGCCCGTCCGCTGCGCACGCCCGGAGGAATGGACGCATGACCACCGAATCAGCCCCGGCGTCTCCGGCCCACCACGCCATCAGCACCTATGCACAGTCCGCCAATCCGAGCGCTTTTCTCGCCCTCAATGAAGGGAACAAGTACTTCACTTCCCCGACCGCGCAAGGCGTGATCGTCCATCGGCGTTCAGGACGCTGCCTGGTCCAGTTCGGCGGGCCTTTCGCGCCGCCCGAGGACTATTCCCGGCTGCTCGGTGAATTCACCGGGTACGCGCGGCGGCAGCGGCTGCGGCTGGTCGGCATCCAGCTGCAGCGGGCCGATGCCGTGCGGTACGCGGAGCAGGGGTTCACCGTCAACCAGATCGGCGCTTCCTACGCGATGGACCTGGCCGGCTTCAGCCTGCGCGGCTCCCGCTTCGTACGGCTCCGGAACAAGATCTCGCGGGCGCTGCGCAGCGGCCTGACCGTGCGGGAGGCCGGGGCCGACGAGTATGCCGGCGCGCTGCGGGAGCTGGACGCGCGCTGGCTCGCGGGCAAGGGGAAGCACGCCAGGCCGCTGGAGTTCCTGGTGGGCCAGCACGGGGGCGCTGCGCAGTCGCACCGCCGGCTGTTCGTCGGGCTGATCGGCGGCGAACCGGCCGGGTACATCTCGTACTCGCCCGTCTACGGCAGCCGGGCCGGCTGGCTGCACGACCTGAGCCGCCGCCGGCCCGACGCGCCGCCGGGGGTCGCCGAGGCCGTCAACAGCCATGCGATCGAGGTGTTCCGCGGCGAGGGCGCGCGCTGGCTGCACTTCGGTTTCACCCCGTTCACCGGGCTCGATCCCGCGTGCGAGGTCCCCGGTCACAGCCCGGCGTTCCGGTGGCTGGTGGGCAAGCTGTGGGAGCGCGGCGGGGCCGTGTATCCCGCGCGCAGTCAGCTCGCCTACAAGGAGAAGTGGGCGCCGGACGTGGTGATTCCGGAGTACATCGCCTTTTGCGGGCGAGCCTCGGTCAGGTCCCTGATCCACGTCTTCCGGGCGGCCAACGCGCTGTAGCCGTGTGCCGTCACCGACATCCCAGGAGGTCATCGGCATGACCTACGTATCCCCTCACCCGTCCGGCGCGCACTCCGGCGCCGCGCCCTTCACCGACCTCTTCCAGCAGGTCAGGGAGGCGGGCCTGCTCAGGCTGCGCCCCCGTTACTACGCCTGGCGGCTGACGCTGAGCGCGGCGCTGTTCGGCGCCGGGCTGGCGGCGTTCCTCCTCCTCGGCGACTCCTGGTACCAGCCGCTGGTCGCCGCGTATCTGGCGCTGTCCTCCGTGCAGTGCGCGTTCATGGGCCACGACGCGGGCCACAAGGCGATGTTCCGCGACAAACGCGCGGCCACGGCGGTCGGGCTGCTCCACATGAACCTCGTCAACGGGATCAGTTACGGCTGGTGGGTGGGCCACCACAATCGCCACCACAGCCACCCCAACCACCTCGACCGCGACCCGGACATCGCCCGCCGTACGGCCGTCTTCCACGTCAAGCAGTACGCGCGCAGGACCGCCCGGCAGCGGTTCATCGTGCGCCACCAGGCCGTGCTCTTCTTCGTGCTGCTCGTCCTGGAGGCGTACAAGATCCAGAAGACCTCGGTGCTGGCGGTCCTGCGCCGGGGTGTGCGGCGCCCGGTCCTGGAGGGCGGGCTGATGCTGGCCCGCGTCGTCGTCTTCGCCGGCGCCCTGCTGCTGGTGCTGCCGCCGCTGAAGGCCCTGGTGTTCCTGCTGGTCCACCAGGCGCTGACCGGCGTGTACCTCGGCCTGGTCTTCGCGCCCAACCACAAGGGCATGGAGATCCGCGACGGTGCGGAGGAGTCGCTGGACTGGCTGGAGCGGCAGGTGCTGACCTCCCGCAACGTCCGCCCCTCCCCCCTGACCGACTTCCTCTACGGGGGTTTGAACTACCAGATCGAGCACCATCTGTTCCCGGCGATGCCGCAGCGGAGCCTCGGCCGGTGCCGGAAGATCGTGCGCGCGTACTGCGCGGCGCACGGCCTGCCGTACCGGGAGGTGGGTATCGCCGCGTCCTACCGCGAGGTCGCGTCGTTCCTGCACGAGGTCAGCGCCCCGATACGGGCGGAACACGAGCGGGCGGGGCGGCACCGCCGGGCCGCCTGAAGGCCGGCCGCCCTCCTTCCCGCGGAGGGCGGCCGGCGTGCACAAGGGGGACGGAGTCAGTTGCGGGACGGCACTCGGGCCGCGTGCACGGCCGACACCGGGCCGCGGTCCAGCGCCGGGTCCTGGACCAGGATGGCGTGCTCCACCCGGCGCAGGGACGGGGAGGGGTCGACGCCGAGCTGCTCGACCAGGCACTGCCAGGTCTGCCGGCAGGTGTCCAGCGCCTCCGCCTGCCGGCCGGAGCGGTACAGCGCGACCATGAGCTGTTCGCAGAAGCGTTCGCGCAAGGGGTTGGCCAGGTGGGCCTCGCGCAGTTCCGCCAGGGCGGCGGTGTGCCGGCCCAGCAGCAGTTCGCTGTCGAACAGCGTCTCCAGCGCCCGCAGCCGGTGCTCCTCGTACCGTGCGGCGGCGGCCTTCGCCAGCGGCCCGCCGGGACTCCCGCCGCAGAGGGTCCCGCGCCACAGGCGCAGCGCGCGGCGCAGCAGGGCGACGGCCTTCTCCGGCGCTTCCCCGCGCAGCCGTTCGGCCCGCGCGGCGCACTCCATGAATGTGGTGGCGTCCAGCTCGGCGCCGTCCATCAGGAGCTGGTAGCCGTACGGGAGGCAGACCAGCCGCGGCGGGACCCGGCCCGGCTCGATCACCTTGAGCTTCTTGCGGAGCCGGCTGGCGTGCGCCTGCAGGGCGTTGGCCGCGCCGGCCGGTGCCGATTCGGCCCACAGCTCGGCCATCAGCGTCTCATGGGATATCGCCTTTCCCTCACTCACCAGGAGGGCCTGCAGCAGCATGCGCTGGAATCCTCCGGACACCGTGATGCTGCCTTCCGGGGAGAGCATTTCCAAGCCACCGAGAATCCTGAACTCGATCAAGGACTCGTCTAGCATGTACCGCCACCGATCATTCTTCTCCTCAGCCCGGAACGCGATACGGAAACCACACTTCCCCGGAAGTTACCCCGCCCCGCTATCGTCCCGCTTTCCGGTGGGTATCGACTTGCCCCTGCTGTGAAACCCGCTGGAGGTGGCGGGCGAAGTCGGTGGTGACGGAAAGGGCGTGCTCGGTGAGGTAGAAATGGCCTCCCGGGAATTCGCCGGCGCCCAGGAACGCAGGGGTACGGGTGGCCCACTCGGCGAGCCCGCCGGGCTCCAGCGTCGGATCGGACCGGCCGCCGTAGGCCACGACCGGGCAGCCGACGCGGGCGCCGTCGTCGCGGTAGTCGGCGACGAGGGCCAGGTCGGCGCGGACCGCGGGCAGGACCAGCGCGAGCAGCTCGGGGTCCGCTCCGGCCTCCGCCGGCAGCACGCCGAAGCGCCGGACCGCCGCGGCGAACTCGCCGTCCGGCAGCGGCAACAGGGCGTCGACCGGCCGGAACCGCTCGGGCGCCCAGCCGGACACGCCCAGCAGCACCGGTCCGGCGCCGCCCTCGCGCTCGGTCGCCACGGCCACCCGGTAGGCGAGCAGGGCTCCCAGGCTGTGCCCGAAGAACGCGTACAGGCGGCCGTCCAGCTCCGCGTCGAGCGCCTCCCGCACCGCTTCGACCAGGGGTGCGGTCCGCCGGTGCGGCGGTTCGGTACGGCGCTCCCCGCGCCCCGGCAACTGCACGGCGTGCACCTCGACTCCGGGGAGCAGGGCCGCCCACCGGTGGTAGAAGGCGGCGCCGCCCCCGGCGTGCGCGAAGCAGAACAGCTGCCGTGCGGCGTCGGGCCGGGGCTCCGCCGTGCGGAACCAGCGGCCCGCCTCCCCCGTCACCCGGCACCCCCCTCCGCCGCCGCCCGCATCCGCTCCGCGAAGTCCGTGTCCGGCACGACGCTCGCGCGGGCCTGGGCGACGGCGCGCCCTTCCGCGTCGGCGATCCGGGCGTTGGCGACCATCCGGCGCCGGCCGGGATGGACGAGTTCGGCGTGCACGGTGTAGGCGTCGCCGGGCCGCGCCGGCCGCAGGAAGTCGATGTCCAGGCTGAGCGTGATCATGGGGTACGCGTGATCGCCGTGGCTCATTCCGGCGGCGCAGCAGGCGTCGTCGAGGACCATGGCGAGGTACCCGGCGTGCACCCCGCTGCCGGCGAAGTTGGCCAGCTCCCGCGGGGGCCGCCAGCTCTCGTCGACCCCGCCGGGCCGGGCGCCGGTCACCCGCAGGCCGAGCAGGGCGTGGTGGGCGCCGTGCGGCACCCGCCCGTCGGCCAGCGCCTGCAGCAGCTCGGCGCCGGTGAGTTCGTCCCAGTGTGCGAGCAGCGCGCTCTCCATCGTCTCCGGCACGTCCGGCATCCTCCCATCGTGACGGGCCATCAGGACAGCACGAGGGGCGCGCCGCCGAAGTAGGCGAGCAGCGGCTCGGCGGTGCTGGTGCGGGACGGCGGATGGAAGGCCAGCGGCCGGACGGCGGCGGCGAGCAGCGCGCCTTCCGGGGAGCGGATGAAGTCCATGCCGCCGAGCAGTTCCAGGGCGAGGTCGGCGGCGCCGGTCAGCGCCTCCTGGACGGCGTACCGGGCGACGAGCACGGCGGCGACCGCCTCCTCGCCCGCCAGGTCGCCGTCGCGGACCGCGCGCGCTGTGCCCTCCAGGAGCAGGCAGGCCGCCTCGACGCGTACCGCGAGCGCTGCCCGGTCGGTGGCGGCGCCCCGGCCGTGCTCCAGTACGCGCTGGACGAGGGCGGTGGCGACGCCCGCGTATCCGGCGGAGATCAGCAGCTCGAACCAGAGGAAGCCGGCGCTCTGGATCTCGGAGAGCCGGTCGGGGCCGTCGCCGTCGGCGGTGGTGCGCAGGACCAGGTCCTCGGGTACGAACACGTCCTTCAGGCGCACTTCGTCGCTCTCGGCCGCGGCGAGCGCGCCGTTGGCCCAGAAGGGATACACGCCGATGCCCGGCGTGTCGGCCCGCACCAGCGCGACGGCCAGCTCGGGCCGCCCCTCGGCGCCGGGGACGGTGACGCTCGCGGTCAGCAGGTCCATCGAGCGGGACAGACTGCACGGCTTCTTGGCGCCGTTGAGCACATAGCCGCCGTCGGCCGGCCGCGCGGTGACGGCCGGGGCGAGGATGTTCTGCTGGGTGCGGCCCTCGGCCCAGCCGGAGGCCATCAGCTTCCGGTCGGGCACGACGCCGGCCAGCAGGTCGCGCTGGGCCGCGGTGAGGCCGTCCTCGCGGTCGGCCAGCGAGTAGAGCATCGCGGCCGTGAAGTGGTGCATGGTCGCGGCGGCGGCGAGGGAGGGCGAGTACGAGCCGAGGGCCCGCATGACCCGTACGGCGTCCACCGGGTCGGCTTCGCGCCCGCCGAAGGCGGCGGGCACCAGCAGTCCGACGCCGCCGTGTTCGCGGAAGAGCGGGATCACCGGGCTGCCGGGCTGTTCCCGGTCCACGAGGTCGGTCTCCTCCAGGGCCTTGCCCAGGCCCGGGTGGTACTGCTCGCAGGTGGTGCGGGCGGATTCCAGGGAGCGCATCGGAGGTCACCTTTCGCCGAAGACCGCGTGGCGCGGGCTGACGCCGGAGCTGATGCCGACACCCTGGAGGTGCGAGGTGGTCAGCATGGGGTAGTTGGCCTCGCCGTGCACGCCGCCGGTCAGGCCGGTGCCGCCGTGGCTGGGCAGGCAGGGCAGGAAGCCGATGTGCGAGTCGTTGACCTTCAGCAGGCCGCCGTTGCGGACCCGTCGCACGAAGGCGTCCACGACCGAACCGTCCCTCGTCCAGAGGGAGTTGCGCAGGCCGTAGGCGTTGGCGTTGAGGAAGTCCCAGAACCGGTCCAGGAGGACCTTCTCGGCGGCCGGTTCGGCGACGATCACCGGGAGCAGCGGGAAGAACGTCTCCCTGCGCACCATCTCCAGCTTCCGGGCGCCCGCGAGGCCGTCGACCCGGACCACGGTCGGCTCCAGGAACACCCCGGTCTCCGACCGCGTCCCGTCCGCCTCGATGCGGTGCCCGCCGCAGACCAGCTCGGCTCCGGAGCCCAGCGCCTCGTCCAGCAGCGCGAAGAACCGCTCGCTGCGCCGTACGGGAGAGAGCAGTACGTCCTCGTCGCCCGGGTGGCCCGGGCGGATGTCGCGGGCCTTGGCTGTCACCTCGGCGAGCAGCGCGTCGGCGATGTCCGGGTGGGCGAGGACGTAGTTGGGGACCATGCAGATCTGGCCGGAGCCGTAGAACGCTTCGGTGACGGCCTCGGCGGCGAGCGGCAGATCGGCGTCCTTCCACACCATGACGCCGTCGTTGCCGGCGAGTTCGAGGACGGGCTTCTTCCCGGCGGCGATGCAGCGCAGCTGGAAGCGGAGGCCCTCCTCGCTGCCGCCGATGTAGAAGATGTCGTCCACCAGGGGGCTGTCGAGCCATCGGGTGAGGGTCCGGCCGGGGTTGCCGCAGACGGCGGCCAGGATGCCGGGCGGGGCACCGGCCTCCCGCAGGACGGGGGCGACGAGTTCACGCAGCAGGTACATGGTGCTGAGCGCGATGCTGCGCGGGGCGCGGACCACGACGGCATTGCCGGCCATGAGCATCAGGACGGCGAGCGCGGCGCTGGGCGCCGGGGCGTTCTGCGGCGGGTTCAGGCACACCACGCCGTCGGGCTGCCGGTGGACGACGAGGCGGCGTCCGGCGTGCCGGAATTCGCTGTGCATGCACTGCCGGTACCACGCGCAGCTCTCCGCGCCGTACAGCTCCAGCAGGCCGCTCAGCTGCCAGCGGGCGAGCCGCAGCGGGGTGCCCTCGGCCACCATCAGGCCGAGGAGTTCGGTGCGGTGCTCCAGCAGTCGTTCCCAGAACATCGGTGCCAGGGCCATGCGCCGGTCCAGTGGCACGGCTGCCCAGTCGGGTGCCGCTTCCGCCGCGGCCTTGAGGGCGGCGTCGTTGTCCGCGTCGTCCGCGACGGCGACCCGGCCGACGACATACGGGTGCTGGGCGGCGGCGGAGTCGGGGTCCGGGTCGCGTTCCAGGGCGCGCTTCAGCCTGACGCTGGTGAAGACGTCCTCCAGCAGGGAGCCGGCGCTGACGGTGTAGACCCAGCCCTCGCCGCCGGCGTCGCGGCCTCCGATGTACGAGGAGTAACTGCGCAGCGGGTGTGCGCGGGGCGGCGGTGCGGGTGCCGCACCGGCCGGCTCGGTGGTGCTGCGGGGAGAGGACCCCACGGTGCCTCCAACGGTCGGGATGGTCACTGCCCCACCGGCAGCGGGCGCCACCGCGGCGCCGAGGAGCCGCGGGGTACGAGTACCGGGTCGTCGTGGCCCGCCGGGGTCTCGCTGAGGCGGACGGGCGGGACGGTGTGCCGCAGCTCGCCCAGCGGGGTGGCGCTGGTCCGCCACTCGGGGGCGGGTGGGACGGCGTCCTCGGCGAGCGCGTCCGTCAACTCCGGCTCCCAGCTGCCCAGTTCCCAGCACCAGTTGGCGACGCCGGCGAGCGATACGCGGACGGCGTAGCTGCCGCCTTCGTGGGCGCGGCGGACGGCCGCGGCCATGATGCCGGAGGCCGCCAGGTAGGAGGCGATGTAGTCGCACAGGATGCGGCCGGGCGGCAGCTTCGGGGTGTCGCCACCGCCTTCGCGCAGGCTGATGCCGGTGAGCGCCTGGGCCTGCTGGTCGAAGCCGCCGCGGTCGCGCCAGGGCCCGGTGTGTCCGTAGGCGCTGAGGGAGCAGTGGATCAGGCCGGGGACCGCGGCGGCGCACTCCTCGGCGGTGAGCCCGAGCCGTTCGGCCTTGCCCGGGCGGTAGTTGTGGACGAAGACGTCGGCGTCGCGCAGCAGCCGGTCGAAGGTGTCGCGGCCGGCGGCGCCCCGGGCGTGCAGGTCCAGCCGGGCCGAGCGCATGCCGCCGGCCGACTCGTGCCAGATGATGTCGTGGTCGAAGGAGTCCGGTTCGCACACGTGCAGGACGTCGGCGCCGTACTCCGCCAGCGTCCGGCCGGTCGCGGTGCCCGCCAGGATGTGGGTGAACTGCAGGCAGCGCAGCGAGGACAGCGGCCGCGGCCCGTGCGGCAGCGGGACGACGGGGCCGTCGGCGATCCGCTCCACCGCCACCAGCGGCTCGGCCAGCACGGCGCGGCCCTGGGGGTGGGCGAGGAATTCCGCGCGGGTGCGGGCGACGGC
The DNA here is from genome assembly GCF_040301705.1 of Streptomyces sp. NPDC000151. Lineage (NCBI taxonomy): Bacteria > Bacillati > Actinomycetota > Actinomycetes > Kitasatosporales > Streptomycetaceae > Streptomyces > Streptomyces sp. NPDC000151. Next base: position 9,715 of record NZ_JBEPFC010000140.1, read on the forward strand.
GAGCGGGACGGCCCGTTCGGCGGCCGCCTCCTCCAGATCCGCGGCGTCCCAGCCTGCGACGGCGGCCGCAAGGTGCTCCCTGGTGTGCGCGCACCCCAGGAGGTCCAGCAGGGCGTCGCGGGTGCGCGGGTAGCAGGCGATGGGGATGACCCAGCGGCCGTCGGCGGTGCGGTAGAAGTCCCAGAGCGCGGGGGCCGGTCCGGACAGCCCGGCCAGCGATCCCATGCTGGAGGGGTAGCCGTTGAGCGTGGCCAGGCCGCCCAGGAACGGGGACATGCGGTGCAGGCCCTGGCCCAGGTCCAGGGCGAGGCGCTGGGCCCGTCCCGTGCGCAGCTGCCAGATCTGTGCGGCGCCGACGGCCGACGTGAGCAGCGGCACCCCGATCGCGGCGGACATGCGCAGCGTGGATTTCACGTACGGATGGCAGCCGGTCACGGTCAGGTCGCTCACGGCCGATTCCCGGCTCAGGCCGATCGCTTTCAGCGTGGCGTCCAGTTCTCGGGTGAAGTCGAACCCGTCCTCCATTATTCCCTCGATTCTTTCCGTCCGGCGCGTTCCGGTGCGGGGCCGCCGAGTCTGCCACTGCCGTGGCACCGCCGGAACACATGGTCAGCGAGGCGTCAGCGCATTGTCAGCGGGCTTTGCTTGACTGCCGACCATGGCGGACTCCGACGACCTTCACCGGCTGCCCCGCGCCGAGCGCCGGGAGGCGCTGGAAGAAATTCTTTCCCGGGAGTTCAGGGCCGGTCTGCTGATGGACGAGGCGGAAGAATTGCCTTGGGACGAGAACTTCTTCGACCTGGGCCTGACCTCGCTGCGCCTCATGGAGCTCAAGCAGCGCGTGGAAACCCTGCTGAACTGTGACATCAGCACCAACGTGCTGTTCAACAGCCCCAATTTGGCGAAGCTTGCGGACCACCTGGCCGATGTCGTCCTGCCCGGCCTTTCCGACGAACCGGCCCGCTGAGGAAGGAACCAGCCATGTCAGAAACGCCCGAGGCCGCCACGGGGGACATCCGGCACACCGCGGACGAGCCGATAGCCGTCGTCGGAGTGGGCCTGCGTTTTCCCGGCGGAAACGAAACGCTCGCGGAATTCGCGGATTTCCTGCGTGCGGGACGGTCCGCCGAGGGGCCCGTTCCGGAGGACCGGTGGGTTTCCGCGGACAGTACGGAGCGGCCTGCGGGTAATTTCCTCGACGGGCTCGACCGGTTCGACGCGAAGTTCTTCAAGATATCCCCCAAGGAAGCCCCGTACATCGATCCCCAGCAGCGCCTGGTGCTGGAGACCGCCTGGCACGCCCTGGAGGACGCCAACATCGACCCGACGGGCCTGCGGGACACCGGCGCCGGGGTCTATCTGGGCGTCATGTCCATGGACTACATGACGGAGACGGCCGCGGTACCGGAGAAGGAACTGTCCGGCGCGCTGGTCCCCGGCAACGCGCACAGCGCCGTGTCCGGGCGGCTGTCGTACTTCCTGGGGCTGCGCGGCCCCTGCATGAGCGTCGACACCGCCTGCGCGTCCTCGCTCACCGCCGCCCACCTCGCCGCGCAGGGCCTGCGCCGCGGGGAGTGCGACCTTGCGCTGTGCGGCGGCGTCAACGCGATCCATCACCCGCTGATCCAGGCCGCCCTGAACAGCGCGGGGATGCTCGGCGCCGACGGGCGCTGCAAGACCTTCGACGAGAGCGCGGACGGCTACAGCCGCGGCGAGGGCTGCGGCGTCCTGGTGCTCAAGCGGCTGTCCGACGCGCTGCGCGACGAGGACCGCGTCCTCGGGCTGCTGCGCGGCTCGGCCGTGGGCGCGGACGGCGAGAGCGCGGGCCTGACCGCGCCCAGCGGCATCGCCCAGCAGGCCGTGATGAGGGCCGCGATCGCCGACGCCGGGCTGCGGCCCGAGCACATCCAGTACGTCGAGGCACACGGCACGGGCACCCCGCTGGGCGACCCCGTGGAACTGGGCTCGATCAGCGACACCTTCGCGGCCTCCCACAGCGCGGCCGCGCCGGTGGTGGTCGCCTCGGCCAAGACCAACGTCGGGCACCTGGAGTCCGCGGCCGGTGTCTGCGGCATCGTCAAGGTCCTGCTGCAGATGCGCGAGGGCGTCTTCTACCCGCATCTGCACCTCACCACCCCGTCGCCCCGCATCCCCTGGGACAGCTGCCCGGTGACCGTGCCGACCCGGGTCACGCCGTGGCCCGCCGGCGGTCCGCGGCGCGCCCTGGTGAACGGCTTCGGCATCGCCGGCACCCTCGGCTGCGTGGTGGTCGAGGAGCCGCCGCCCGCGGCCGGCACGGAGCCCCCGCAGGACGACGCCGCACCGCAGGTCCTCACCCTGTCCGCCAAGAGCGCCCCGTCGCTGCAACGCCAGATCGAGCGCTGCCGGGAGTACGTCGCGGACCACCCCGATGCCCCGGTCGCCGACCTGTGCCGCACCGCCGCGCTCGGCCGCGCCCACCTCCCCGTCCGCCGCGCCGGAGTCGTCCGCGACCGCGCCGGGCTGACGAAGCTGCTCGGCGACTGGGCGGCGCGCGACGCCGGACCGGGCGCCGGCGGCGCCGACGGCGGGCGCGGCGTGCGCAAGGTCGCGTTCCTGTTCACCGGCCAGGGCAGCCAGTACCCGGGCATGGGCCGGGCACTGTACGCCCGCCACCCGCTCTTCCGGGAGCGTCTGGACGCCTGCGACCGGCTGTTCGCGCCGCACCTGGGCCGGTCGGTGAAGGACCTGGTGACCGGCGCCGACGGGGACGGCGTCGCGATCGACCGGACCGTGCACACCCAGCCCGCACTGTTCGCGCTGGAGTACGCGCTGGCACACCTGTGGCTGTCCTGGGGCGTACGCCCGAACGTCCTGGTCGGCCACAGCATCGGCGAGATCGCCGCGGCGGCCGTCGCGGGGGTCTTCTCCCTGGAGGACGCGGTGGCGCTGGTGGCGGCGCGGGCCCGGCTGATGCAGTCGGTCACCGCGCCCGGCGGCATGGCCCAGGTGCCGCTGCCTGCGGACGAACTCGCCCCCTTCCTGGACGGCCACGCCGATCTCGCCGTCGCCTGCCGCAACGCGCCCCGCCAAAGCGTGATCTCCGGCGGCCGGCGGACCCTGGACGAGGTGTGCACGTACCTGCGCAAGGAAGGTCACGACGTGCGCGAGCTGCCGGTATCGCACGCGTTCCACTCACCGCTCATGGCCGAGGTGGCGGACGCCTTCCGGCACGAGCTGAAGGACCTCAACTTCCACGAGCCGCGACTGCCCCTCGTCTCGAACATCACCGGGCGCGTCGCCAGGGCCGGGGAGCTGACCACGCCGGAGTACTGGGTCCGGCACATCGGCGCGCCCGTGGACTTCGCGGGCAGCATGCGCACGGTCGCCCGGCGCGGCGGGCACGCGTGCGTCGAGATCGGCCCCGCCTCGACGCTCACCTCCCTGGCCCGGCAGTGCGTACCGGCCGGTGACCACCTGTGGCTGGGCGGCCTGCACCGGGCCGACGGGGACGGCAACGTACTGCTGACCTCCCTCGCCCGGCTCTACACGGCCGGCTTCCCGGTGGACTGGGCGGGCTTCCACCGCGGCACCGCCGGCCGGCCCGTCACCCTGCCCCCGTACGCCTTCGACCGGAAGCCGTACTGGCTCCCGGTCCCGCGCGGGCGGAATCGGGGCGCGGTGGCCGCCGCGGCCGGGCAGCAGCACCATCCACTGCTGGGCGAGGAGAGCACCACCGAGGAGCAACTCGGCGACAGCGTGCGGGAGTTCGCCGCCCGGGTGAATGCCAAGCACCCCGCGTACCTGGCGGACCACGTCATCATGGGGCAGGTCGTGCTCCCCGGCGCGGCCTATCTGGAAGTGCTGCTCGCGCTTCAGGACGCGGTGTACGGGGAGACCTGCCGGCCGGTGACGGACGTGGCGATCCTGGAGCCCGTCTTCCTCGCCACCGACCGGGTCACGGAGCTGCGCACGCGGCTGCGGTCCCGGCCGGACGGCACGGCGACGGCCGAGATCGTGACCCGGGTCGCGGGCCGGGGCGGGGCCTTCGAGCGCTGCCACGCCACCGCGGTCCTGGGCCTGCCCGCGGCGCCCGGTACGGCGCTCACCAGGGCCGGTACCGAGCTGTGCGCCAGGGCCGCCGAGGCGGCCGGAGCAGGCGAGGCGGCGGCGGAGATGAGCAGCGAGGAGCTGTACGCCGGGATGTCGGCGGCCGGGGTGGACTACGGCCCGGAGTTCCGCCGCCTGGTGCGGGCCCGCCGGTACGACGGCCGGCTCACCGTGGGCGAGCTGCGCGGCACGCGGACGGGCGCGGCCGAACAGCTGCCGCCGGCCCTGCTGGACAGCTCACTGCACGCCATGGCCCTCCTCAATGACGCCGGGGAGACCTACCTGCCGGTGCGGTTCGGACGGCTGCGGCTGTTCAAGAAGCCGAAGTCGGCGGAGCTGCGGACGCTGGCCAGGCTCGTCCCGGTACCGCCCGGGGCCGCGCAGGAGGTGGACCTGGCGGCGGACGTCGTGCTGCTGGAGGGCGACCGGCCGGTCTTCGAACTGACCGGACTGGGCCTGAAGCGGGTGGCCAACACGGCGGCCGGGAGCGGGCGTCCGGCCCACCTCTACCACGAACCGCGCTGGGTCAAGCGCTCGCTGACCGGTCCTGGGGCCGGGTCCGGGGAGCCGCGCCGCGTCGTGGTGCTGAACCGCGGCGAGGCGGAGCGGGCGCCGCTGGCCGCCCGGGCCGCGGAGACCGGTACGGAACTGGCGTACGCCACCGGACCTGATGACCTCGCCGATCTGCTGGCCGACCGGCGGCCCACCGATGTGTGCTGGTTCTGGCGGCCCGGCGAGGGCGACGGAGTGGCGGCGCTGCGTGCCGAGTGCCGGCGCAACTACCGCGACCTGCTCGCGGTGCTGGGCGCGCTGGAGCGCGCGGGCTTCGGGCACGGCGGGCGGCTGTGGCTGGTCACCGAGGGCGCCCAGCTGCTGCCGGAGGAGGCACCGCGCGGGGCCGGGCCGTCGGCGGCGGCCACGTTGTGGGGCTTCGGGCAGGCGCTGTGGCACGAGTACCCGGGTTACCGCGTCACCCTGGTCGACCTGCCCGGCGGCAGCGATGCGGACGGCGCGGCGGGGGCGCTGCTGGACGAGTTGCCGGCGCGGGACACCGGGGAGTTCCAGGTGGCGTACCGGGGCGGGCACCGCCACGTACGGCGGCTGCACCCGTTCGATCCCGCGGGCCGGCGGGACGCCCCCGTCCGGCTGGCCATCAAGGAGTACGGCTCGTTCGCGGACGTCCGGCCGGAGCCGGCCGAGGCCGTCCCGCCCACGGGCGACCGGATCCAGGTCGCGGTGCACGCCGCGGGGCTGAACTTCAAGGACGTGCTCAACGCTCTGGGCCTGCTCAAGCAGCACGCCGAGGACACCGGCGGGACGTACCGGGCGCAGCCGCTGGGGTTCGAATGCGCGGGGACGGTGATCGCGGCCGGGCCGGACGCGGCCTTCGGGCCCGGAGACGAGGTGGTGGTGAACGCGGTCGGCTGCATGGCGAGCACCCTGACCGTCTCCTCGGAGCTGGCGGTGCGCAAGCCGGACCGCCTCACCATGGCCGAGGCGGCCGGAGTGCCGACGGTCTTCGTCACCGCGCACTACGCCCTGCACCAGCTGGCCGGGATCAAGCCGGGCGACCGGGTACTGATCCACGCCGCGGCGGGCGGCGTCGGGCAGGCCGCGGTCCAGCTCGCGCAGGCGGCCGGCGCCGAGGTGTACGCCACCGCCAGCCCCGCCAAGTGGCCGCTGCTGCGCGCCCAGGGCATCCGGCACGTCATGAATTCCCGGACCCTGGACTTCGCCGACGAGGTGCTCGCGGCCACCGGCGGCGCGGGCGTGGACACCGTGCTGAACAGCCTGAACAAGGAGTTCATCCCGGCGGGTCTGCGCTGCCTGGCCCCGGGCGGACGGTTCGTCGAGCTGGGCAAGGTCGGCTCCTGGACCCCGGAGCAGGTACGCGAGGTACGCCCCGACGTGACGTACCACCACTTCGACCTGGGCGAGCGTCCCGAGGCCGAGGCACGGGCGCACACCCGGCAGATCCTGCGGACCGTCGTCGAGCAGCTCGCCGACGGACGGCTGAAGCCCGTTCCCGCCACGGTCTACTCGCTCGACGAGGCCGAGGAGGCGTTCTCGGCACTCAGCCGGGGTGCGAGCACCGGCAAGCTGGTGCTGCGCTTCGCGGACGAACGCGCCAGGGCCGTAAGGCCGTTCGCGGTCGGGCCCGACCGCACGTACCTGATCACCGGCGGCCTGGGCGGGCTGGGGCTGGTGACCGCCCGCAAGCTCGTCGAGCTCGGCGCGCGCCATCTGGCGCTGGTCGGCCGCGCCGGACTGCCCGCCGCCGAGGCGGCGGCGCTCGCGGCCGAACTCGGGAAGGACGTCGAGGTCGCGGTCCTGAAGGCGGACATCGCCGAGCCCGCCGACGTCGAGCGGATCACCGCGGAGCTGAAGCAGTGCCCGCATCCGGTGGGCGGCATCGTGCACGCGGCCGGCGTCCTCAACGACCTGCCCGCGTCCGCGCTGACCTGGGAGGACATCGAGACGGTACTGCGGCCCAAGGTCTACGGCTCGTGGCTGCTGCACGAGGCGGCCACGTCCTTCCCGGAGCTGGACTTCTTCGTGGGCTACTCCTCCGTGGCCGCCGTGCTCGGCGGCCCCGCACAGGCCAACTACGCGGCGGGCAACGCCTACTTGGACGGGCTGCTGCGCTGGCGGGCGGGCCACGGCCTGCCCGGACTGACCGTCAACTGGGGCCCGTGGGCCGAGGTCGGCATGTCGGCCCGGCTGGACGCGCCGCTCGCCCGACGGCTCCAGGACCAGGGCGTCGCCTTCCTGCACCCGGCGGACGGGATGCACGCACTGGTCGCCCTGCTCGGGCAGCCCGCTCCCCAGGTCGTCGCCGCGGCGTGCGACTGGGACCGGTACGCGGCGGGCCGGGCGTTCCCGCACAGCCTGTACCGGCACCTGGTGCGCGAGTCGGGGGGCACCGCCCGGCCCGGGCTCGACGCCGACGCTCTCCTGGCCCTGCCCGCGGACGAACGCAGGGCGGCGCTCAACACGTATCTGCGCGCCCGCATCGCCGACATGCTGCACTTCGAGAGCACCGACGACGTGGAACCGGACGCGGTGTTCCTGGAACTGGGCCTGGACTCGCTCGCCGCCGTGGAGCTCAAGAACGCGCTGGAGACCGCGCTGCGCGTGCCGCTGCCCGCCTCGGTCACCTTCGATCACCCCTCCGTCGGGCGGCTCACCGACTTCCTCGACCGGCAGCTGTCCCGAGAGGGCCTGTGATGAACGACGACACGCTCACCCCTCCGCAGACCACCGTCCACCCGCGGACGCTCGACGCGGTCGCGGCCCGCCGGGCCGCCGACCACCCCGGCCGGCCCGCCATCCTCTGCGAGGACCGCAGCGTCACCTACAGGGAGCTGCACCGCGAGAGCAATCGCACCGCGCACGCGCTCCGCGCCGCAGGGCTCGGCCCCGGCTCCCGGGTGGCCTACCTCGGCAAGGAGTCCGAGCACTTCTACGAGACCGCGCTGGCCTGTGCCAAGACCGGCGCCGTCCTCGTACCGGTCAACTGGCGGCTGACCCGCGACGAGATCGCGCACATCCTCCGCGACTCCGACACCGAACTCCTCTTCGCCGAACGGGAGCGGCTGGTGGTCGCCGGGCAGCTGGCGGCGGACCTGCCGCGGCTGCGCGGGGTGGTGCCCCTGGACACCGCAGAGCACCGCCGCTCGGGCTTCCTGGCCTGGAAGGCGGGCCATCCGGACGACGGGCTCTCCCCCGCGGCCGGCCCCGGCCCGGGCCCCGACGACGCCGTGGCGCAGATCTACACCAGCGGCACCACCGGGCTCCCGAAAGGCGTGGTGCTGGCGCACCGCAGCTTCTTCGGCGTCGAGGAGGCCGTCCGGCGGCACGGCTGCGACTGGGTGGAGTGGCAGCCCGGCGACCGGTGCCTGGTCGGCATGCCCGGCTTCCACATCGGCGGCCTGTCCTACGCGATGCAGGGCTTCGTCGCCGGGGCGACGATGGTCAGCATGCCGATGTTCGTCCCCGCCGACGTACTGCGGCAGATCGGCGAACTCGGCATCACCCACGGCCTGGTGACCCCCGCCATGCTCCAGATGCTGCTCGACGAGCCGGGCGCGACCTTCGCCGCCTTCCGCTCCCTGCGGAAGATGGTGTACGGCGGCGCGCCCATCTCCGGCGCGCTGCTGCAGCGCTGCCTGGCGACGCTGGGCTGTGAGTTCGTCCAGATCTACGGCAGCACCGAGACCGGCAACTTCGCCGCCTGCCTGCCGCCCGCCGACCACGTACCGGACAGTCCGCGGCTGCGCGCGGCCGGGCGCGCGTACCCGGGGATCGACCTCAAGGTCACCGACGCGGACGGCGCGGCCCTGCCGCCCGGCGCGGTCGGCGAGGTCTGGGTCCGCTCCCCCGCCCGCATGCTGGGGTACCACCGGCAGCCGGCGGCCACCCGGGAGACGGTGCGGGACGGCTGGGTGCGCATGGGCGACGCGGGCCGGCTGGACGCCGACGGCTATCTGTTCCTCTGCGACCGCATCAACGACACGATCATCGTCGGCGGCGAGAACGTCTACCCCACCGAGATCGAGAACGCGCTCGCCGACCATCCGGCGGTGGCCGAGGCGGCCGTGGTCGGAGGCCCGGACGAGCGCTGGGGCGAGGCGGTGCACGCGTACGTGGTGCTGCGCGCGGAACAGCAGGCCACCCCGCGGGAGCTGTTGCGTTTCCTGCGCGGCCGGCTCGCCGACTTCAAGATCCCCACGGCGTACGCGTTCCTGGACGCGCTGCCGCGCAACCCCAACGGCAAGGTGCTGCGCCGCGCCCTGCGGGATCCGCTGTGGCAGGGCCGGGAACGCCAGGTCAATTGAGGGCACGTCAGGAACGGGAGACCACGGCATGAGCACCGAGGAACACCAGGACCACACCGAAGGACACCGGCTGCGGGTCGGCGTCCTGCTGCCGACCCGGGAGGCGGCGATCAACGGCGACCACGCCGTCGCCCCGCTGCTGGACTTCGCCCGCGAGGCGGAGCGGCTGGGCTACGACTCGCTGTGGACGGGTGATTCGCTGCTCGCCCGGCCCCGCCTCGACCCGGTGGTGGTGCTCGCCGCGGCCGCCGCCGTGACGACCCGGATCACCCTGGGCACGGCGGCCTTCACGGCGGCCCTGCGGCACCCGCTGCTCGGCGCGCACCAGCTCGCGAGCCTGGACCGGGCGGCGGCCGGGCGGCTGGTGGCCGCGCTCGGCGCGGGCTTCCCCGTGGCGGAGACGGAGGCGGAGTTCGCGGCGGTGGGCGTGCCGTACACCGGGCGGTTCAGGCGTCTGGACGAGACGGTACGGCGGTGGCGGGAGGTGTGGCGCGGCGGTGCCGGCGCGGACGGCGCCCGGCCGGGCGATGCGGCGCGGCTGCCG
>NZ_JBEPFC010000141.1:0-19048 GCF_040301705.1 Streptomyces sp. NPDC000151
CCGGCGGCCCCGCCGGCCGGCGCGGTCCGGGTGGGCACCGAGCCGGGCGGGCCGGTCGCGGACGTCGCGGTGACGGCGCCCGACGGCTCGACCGTACGGCTGCGGGAGCGGCTGGGGCACGGCCTGCTGGTCGTCCTGGTCGCGCCGGGCACGGGGGTGTGGGACCGCCGGCACTGGATGTCGGCGGGCTTGATGCCGCAGCTGAACGACGCGGTGGCGGCGCTTCCGGTGACAGCGGAAATCCTGGTCGCGGAGTACTACCCGGGCGCCGCCGCCCACAACGTCGTCCTCATCCGCCCCGACGGCCACCTCATCACCACCCTGGCCGGCGTCCGCCCCACCGAACTCCAGGCGTGCGCGCGGGCGCTGTGCGGGGGCGAGGGGGCGAACTCTCCGGATACTTCGGAGAGTTCGGCCCCCGGTGCTGGGCCCGGGTCCGGGTCCGGGCGTGCCTAGTCGGCCATGGGTCCTTGGTCAGCCATGGGGTCCTTGGTCGGCCATGGGGTCCGTAGTCAGCCACCGCTCCCGTCTTGCGATTGACCAGTGCCCGAACCCCATGTTTCACTACGGAGCGTGACAGACACCGACTCGCACTTCTGGCGGAGGGTCCATCTGGACCTGGTCCGCTACGCGGGCTGCGTGTGTCGCCCGTCCTGCTGACCGGACCCCGATCCCTGAACTCGCTGATTTCTGGATCTCCGATTCCGGATCTCCGACTTCTGGATCTCTGATTCCGGTCCCGGATCACAGTTGTCCTTCGCGCGGCGTACCGGCACACCGGCGTACGTGCGTCTCCGAGGCACGCGCCCCACGACGTCAGTAGGCGTCCCACGACGTCCGTAGGCGTCCCCCGACGTCCGTACGCGTGCCTCGCGGAAGCTCACGCCGGAACAGACGTATGCGCCGAACCAGGCGTATGCATTCGGCCGCCCGCCGGTTCACACCGCTCGCCGCGCGCTCCCTCGCGACCTCCAGGACGGTCCTCGTGCCCGACGTACGCAGCTCCATCTCCCTGCAAGCTGTCCCGTACCCCGCCCAGCAGCACTCCTCATACCAGCCCACCACCGACGACCGAGGCTCCGGCAACGACCGAGGCTCCAGCGAGGGCCGGGGCCCCAGCGAGAGCGGGGGCCCCAGCGCCGCCGACCTGCTCGACTTCGTCCGCCGCACCGCCGCCGACGCCGACCTGATCGCCTCCCTCCCCCTCGACCCCGAGGGCCGCACCTGGATCCGGCTGGACGGGCCGGGCGGCAGCGAGGCGTGGCTCATCGGCTGGCCGCCCGGAACGGGCACCGGCTGGCACGACCACGGCGGTTCGCGGGGCGCCTTCGCCGCCGCGGCGGGCGAGCTGACCGAACAGTCCCTCGCCGTCCGGCTGCCCACCGAGGGCTGGAAGACGCTCGAACTCGCGGCGGACGTGGACCGCGAACGACGGCTCAGCGACGGCCGCGGCCGGGCCTTCGGCCCCCACCACGTGCACGAGGTGTTCAACGCCTCGCCGTCCGCCCATGCCGTGTCCGTACACGCCTACTACCCGCCGCTCCCCCTGATGCGGCGCTACAGCCGCAGCGGCGCCGTACTGCGGCTCGAGGAGATCGAGCGTCCGGAGGAATGGGCATGAGCGCGATCGACGACCTTCTGGCGCAGGCCCGCGCGGAGCTGGACCGGGTGGAGCCCCACGAGGCCGCGGCCGTCCAGCGGGACGGCGGGCTGCTGGTGGACATCCGTTACGCGGCGCTGCGCGAGCGGGACGGCACGATCCCGGGCGCGCTGATCGTGGAACGCAACGAGCTGGAGTGGCGGCTCGACCCGACGGGGGACCACCGCGCGCCCGAGGCCACGAGCCGCGACCTCCGCATCGTCGTGATCTGCAACGAGGGATACGCCTCCAGCCTCGCCGCCGTCTCCCTCCGCCGACTCGGCCTGCACCGCGCCACCGACCTCACCGGCGGCTTCCAATCCTGGCGCACGGCCGGCCTACCGGTGAACCCACCTCGGTGACCGGGGGCCTCCTCGGAGCTGGGCCCCTTCCTCAGGGCTGGAGCCCTTCCTCGGGGCTGGACCCCTTCCTCGGGGCTGGACCGCTTCCTCAGGCCCGTCTCCCCCGGGGGGCCCTCCCCCCCCGCCCCCACCCCTCCCAGTCCCTCGTCCCTCCGTACTCGCTCAGCCTTGAGCGCCGGGCTCAGCGCTCATCCCCGAGCGCTGAGCGCAGCGCTCGCCCCAAGCGCTCATCCCCACGCGCTCGACGCCGCACCGCGCGTACTCGTCTCAGCCCCCCGGCATGTACTCGTCGAGGAAATCCGCGGCACCCGCGTCCGCGTCCTCCTCGGCGGCTTCCGCTTCGAGGGCCGTGCGGACGACGCGGAGGGCCAGGCCCTCCGGGTAGCCCTTGCGGGCGAGCATGCCCGCGAGGCGGCGCAGGCGCTTGTCACGGTCCAGCCCCCGCGTGGACCGGAGCTTGCGGTCGACCAGTTCTCGGGCGGTCTGCTCCTCCTGTTCCGGGTCGAGCCGTCCGACGGCCTCGTCGATCAGCGACGACTCCACGCCCTTCGTGCGCAGCTCCCGGGCGAGCGCGCGGCGGGCCAGGCCGCGGCTGTGGTGCCGGGACTCCACCCACGCCCCGGCGAACGCCGCGTCGTCGATCAGCCCGACCTCCTCGAAGCGGGAGAGCACTTCTTCGGCCGCCTCGTCGGGGATGCCTCGCTTCTGCAGCGCGTCCGCGAGCTGCTTCTTCGTGCGTGGGTTTCCGGTGAGCAGGCGCAGGCATATCGCCCGCGCCTGCTCCTCGGGTGTGCGCGGCGGCCCGTCCCCGGCCCTCGACGAGGCCGGGCCACCGCTGTCCGGGCTGCCGCCATCGGCGACGGGCGCGGCGTCGTGCTCGCCGCTGTCGGGCCAGTGCGTTCGGCGGGTCACGGCGGAGGACTAGCTCTTGGCCGCTGCGGCCTTGACTGCCTTGGCGCCCTTGGCCGCGGGGGCCGGGACGGCCTTGGCAGGCTCGGCCGGCGTTTCGGCCGCCGCGTCCGCACCGGGCTCCGCCGACAGGTCCGCGGGCTTCACGCCGATGCCCAGCTTCTCCTTGATCTTCTTCTCGACCTCGTTGGCCAGGTCGGGGTTGTCCTTGAGGAAGTTACGGGCGTTCTCCTTGCCCTGGCCGAGCTGGTCGCCCTCGTACGTGTACCAGGCGCCGGACTTGCGGATGAAGCCGTGCTCCACGCCCATGTCGATCAGGCCGCCCTCGCGGCTGATGCCCTGGCCGTAGAGGATGTCGAACTCCGCCTGCTTGAAGGGCGGGGCGACCTTGTTCTTCACGACCTTGCAGCGGGTGCGGTTGCCGACCGCGTCCGTGCCGTCCTTGAGGGTCTCGATACGGCGGATGTCGATGCGCACCGAGGCGTAGAACTTCAGGGCGCGGCCACCGGTCGTGGTCTCCGGCGAGCCGAACATCACGCCGATCTTCTCGCGGAGCTGGTTGATGAAGATCGCGGTGGTCTTCGACTGGTTGAGCGCGCTGGTGATCTTCCGCAGCGCCTGGCTCATCAGCCGGGCCTGGAGGCCGACGTGCGAGTCGCCCATCTCACCCTCGATCTCGGCCCGCGGCACCAGGGCGGCGACGGAGTCGATCACGATGAGGTCCAGCGCACCGGAGCGGATCAGCATGTCCGTGATCTCCAGGGCCTGCTCCCCGTTGTCCGGCTGGGAGAGGATCAGGGCGTCGGTGTCGACGCCGAGCTTCTTGGCGTACTCGGGGTCGAGGGCGTGCTCGGCGTCGATGAAGGCCACCTGGCCGCCGGCCTTCTGCGCATTGGCGACGGCGTGCAGGGTCAGGGTCGTCTTACCGGAGGATTCCGGGCCGTACACCTCGACCACGCGGCCGCGCGGGATGCCGCCGACGCCGAGGGCCACGTCGAGCGCGGTCGACCCTGTCGGGATGACCTCGATGGGGTCGTTCGGCCGGTCACCCATGCGCATCACTGCGCCCTTGCCGAATTGCCGTTCAATCTGTGCGAGTGCGGTGTCGAGCGCCTTCTCGCGGTCAGTGCCTGCCATGGGTTCCACCCGGTTCGCTTGAGTCGATCGCTTCACGTCCATGACGCTAACGCCTGCCACTGACAATGCGCCCGGACCCGGCCCCGGCCTGTGGATAACTTCCAGGGAACCCCCAGAAAATAGGGGCCGTAGCCCTCATAAGAATGGATGTTCGATTTTGGTGTCAAGCGCACCACGCCGCGCCAGAGCCCCGGGCCGGGCCCCGGAACCGCTCAGTCGTCGCCGGGCCCGTCGTCCTCCCGGCGCCGGTCGGTGCCGGGCTCCCCGTCCGCTCCCCGGTCCTGCTCTCCCGTCCGGTCCTCTCCCTCGGACCGCCGGCGTTCGTCCAGCGGCGCCTCCGTCTGCTCCGCGTGGAGGATGTGCCGCACCTTGGCCAGGAGCGATGCGCCCCGTCTGCGGCGGCCGCGCCCCAGCACCCGCGGGTCGTCCGTGACCTCGTACCGCTTGACGTACGCGCCGAGGAAGCCCTGCAGCGTCGCCGTCGCGGGGATGGCGATCAGCGCGCCGACCGCGCCCAGCAGCGCCGTGCCGGCGATGACCGACCCGAAGGCGACGGCTGGGTGGATGTCCACGGTGCGCGCGGTGATCCGCGGCTGCAGGAGGTAGTTCTCCAGCTGCTGGTAGACGACCACGAAGCCGAGCACCCAGACCGCGTACCAGGGGTTCACCGTGAAGGCGATCAGCATCGGCAGCGCGCCCGCGAGATACGTGCCGATCGTCGGGATGAACTGCGAGACCAGGCCGACCCACATGGCCAGCGCCGGCGCGTACGGCACGCCGAGGATCTCCAGCAGGACGTAGTGCGCGATGCCGGAGATCAGGGCCATCAGGCCGCGGGAGTACAGATAGCCGCCGGTCTTGGCGACCGCGAGCTCCCAGGCGCGCAGCACCTCGGCCTGCCGGGTGGGCGGCAGTACGGAGCACAGCGCGCGGCGCAGCCGGGGGCCGTCGGCCGCGAAGTAGAACGAGAACAGCGTCACCGTGAGCAGGTTGAACAGCGAGCCCAGGACGGTCGCGGAGACGGCGAGGACGTTGTTGGCGCTGTCCTGGACGTACCGCTGCAGCCAGTCGGAGTTCAGCAGGTTGTTCTGCACCTCCACACGCGAGAGGTGGGTGTGGAAGGTGTCGTTCGTCCAGCTGATCACGGAGTCGAGGTACTGCGGGAACTCGCCGACCATGGTGGCGATCTGACCCGCCAGCATGGAACCGAGCAGGGTCATGAACCCCACCCCGACGATCAGGATGGCGAGGAAGACCAGCGCGGTGGCGCCGCCGCGCCGCATGCCGCGCGCCGCCATCCAGTCCACCGCCGGCTCGACGGCCAGCGCCAGGAAGAACGCGATGAGGATGTTCAGCAGCAGCGAGATGAGCTGGTGGAACGCCCAGCTCGCCAGCTGGAAACAGGCCAGCAGGGCGAGTGCCAGCACCATCGCGCGCGGCAGCCAGCGCGGCATCCGCGCAGCACTGCGCGGAGCGTTCGGTCGTCGGTCGTCGGGGCCGGTGGGCTTCGGAGTCGCGGACACGGCTCAAGTCTCGCCTACGGGTCGGACATCGCGGGCCCTGACCCACGTCACGGGTCGGATCTGCGGGGAGGCGGAGCCGGGTGGCGCGGTGCGGTCAGCGCTTCTCGTACGGCACGTCCATGACGGCGCACACCACGCGCCAGACCTCCTTGGCGCTCCAGCCCGCGTCGAGCGCCTCGTGGACGGTCCGGCCGCCCAGGTCGGACATCACGTAGTCGCGCGCGAAGGAGTCGGCGTACGCCGCGCCGAAATGGTCCGCCATCCGCTGCCAGAAGTCCGTCAACCGCATGACCCCAGTATCCCGCCCTGAGAGTGCAGCCGTGCGCGAGCCGCTGACCGGCCGCGGGTTCCGTCCTACCGTCGGGCCATGGCCGAAACCGCAAGCCCACCGACGACCCCTCTGGCGCGCGCCGAGCGCTTCATCTGGCTCACCGCGCGGGTCCTGGAACAGCGCCGCTTCGAACATCACTTCCTGGGCGGGAGCGCGGACGCCGTTGAGACCGCGCTCGACGCGTACCGCAACGACGACAACGGGTACGGGCACGCCCTGGAGCCGGACCTGCGCGGCCCGGTGAGCCAGCCGCTGCACACGGCGCACGCGCTGGGGGTACTGGACGCCATCGGGCGCTGCGACGGCCGCCGGGTGGAACAGGTCTGCCGCTACCTGACGCACATCTCCACCCCCGAAGGTGCGCTGCCTGCCCTGCACCCTTCATTGCGCGGCTATCCGGCGGCGCCCTGGATCCCGGTGGTGGACGATCCGCCGAGCGATCTGCTGGCGACCGGCCCGGTGGTCGGGCTGCTGCACCGGAACGAGGTGTGGCACGCCTGGCTGTTCCGGGCGACGGACTACTGCTGGCAGGCGGTGGAGTCCCTGGAGAAGACGCACCCGTACGGCGCGGAGGCCGCGCTGCGGTTCCTGGAGGGCGTGCCGGACCGGGCGCGCGCCGCTGCCGCCGCCGAGCGGCTGGGCCGGCTCGTACGGGAGCAGGAGCTGGTCGTCGTGGAGCCGGAGCGGGCGCACGAGATCCCGGTGGCGGAGGGGTACGCGCCCGGGGAGCACCACTTCGCGTACGACTACGCGCCCACGCCGGCGTCCCCGGCGCGCGGCTGGTTCACGGACGCGGAGATGGACCGGGCGCTGGACCACCTCGCCGCTCTTCAGGAGGAGGACGGCGGCTGGCCGCTGAACTGGCGGGCGTGGGCGCCGGGCACCGCGCTGGAATGCCGCCCGATGGTGACCCTCAAGGCGCTGCTGACGCTGCGCGCCTACGGGCGCGACATCGGCTGACCCGCCCCCGAGGGCGAGCGGCCGGGGCGCTCCTCCGAAGGCGGTTCCGGAGCGCTGTCTCTGAGGAGCAGCGCGCACAGGGCCAGGGTGGTGCCCCGTGGGGAGGCCAGGTCGATGCCGGTGAGTTCGGCGATCCGGGCGAGGCGATTGTCGACGGTGTTCGGGTGCAGCCCGAGTGTCCGTGCGGTCGCACGGCGGTCCTGGCACGTCTCCAGGTGGGCGCGCAGGGTGTCGGTCAGTTCGGGGCGGCCGTCGAGCGGGTCCAGAAGGGCGGCGATCATCGGGCTGCTCTCGTCGCGGCGCGAGAGGTGGTACTCGAGCAGCACGTCGGCGAGCCGGTGGAGCTCCGGGGGCCGTCCGGAGGCGTGCGCGATGCGGATCACCTCGGAGGCGGTACGGGCGGCGTACGGGACGCCTCCGGGGCTCTCGGCCCGTGCGGCGGCACAGCGCACCGGGCCGCCGTACGCGCGGGCCAGCCGACGGGCCAGGCCGTCGGCGGGTTCCGGTGCGCCCGGTACGAGCGCGTGGCCGCCCGCGGCGTCCAGGCTGAGGAGTACCTCGGTGCCGAATTCGCGTTCCAGTGCGGTCTGCAGGCGCCGCAGGCCGCGGCGGACCGCGATCGGTGCGGGGGCGGGGCCGTCGGCCGGCGGGAGGCGCAGCGCGAGGACCGTGACGGGGCCGTCCAGGCCCAGTTCCTCCAGCGCGTCCCGGTCGGCGGCCGGCGCGCCGTCGATCAGGGCACGCGCGAGTGTGCGCCGTTCCTCGCGCCGTTCGGCGTCCAGCGCGGCGCGTTCGTCGAGGTAGGTCTCGGCGACCGCTCCGATGACGCTGCCCTGGTTGCGCAGGAGGAAGTCGGCCAGTTCGGCGAGGGCGGCCTCCTCACCGGGGCGGGCCTCGTCGCGCAGCGTCTCCCACAGGGCGTAGGTGCCCAGCGCGTGGGTGCGCAGCAACAGGTGCAGCGGCAGCCCCTCCTCCGCGCGCTGGGCTGCGCGCTGTCTGAAGAGCGCATGGTCGCCGTGGCGGCCGTCCTGGCCGCGTGCCCGCCGCATGAAGAGGCGCAGCCCGTGCCGCGCGGTGGCGGCGATCTCGACGTCCTTCATGTCGTCGGGCAGCTCGGCGTATCCGGGGATGTGCGCGAACACGTCTCCGGACATCTCGCGGGCCAGCTCGTTGACCCGCGTCTCGCAGCGCAGGGCCAGGTCGCGGGCTGCGTCGGACAGCGGCACGCGCGCCTCCTTCCTCCGGGTGCGGCCCCGCACCGCACCCGAAGGGCAGCGGGGGTTGTGACGCGTCACAGTACCGGCGCCGGGGCGGTGTGACGGCGCCGGATGTCATCGCGTACGTACGCGGCCCAGACTCGGTGGTCCGGCCGCGAAAGGCCGCGGCGTACCGGCCGGCATCCGACCCCTCGTAAGGAGCCGTTTTCTATGACGCAGCACAGCCTCGACGACTATCTCGCCTATGTGGACCGTGTCTGGCAGGGGCAGGACACCCTGCTCGCCCACCTCACCGGGGCGTACACGGGGGACACGCTGGTGCGCATCGGCGAGCGGACCGGGTTCCTGCCCGCGTTCGCCAACGTGGCGGTGTTCGACACCGGGTCGGACGGGCTGGTGCTGGTGGACTCCGGGGACGTCCGCACGGCCGGACAGTTGCACAAGGCGGTGACGGCGTTCGGCGCGGCGACGGACGGTGCGCCGCGCAAAGAAGTGCGCAGCGTCGTCTACACGCACGGGCACGTGGACCACGTCTTCGGGATCGGCCCGTTCGACGAGGACGCGCGGGCGCGGGGCGTGGCCGCTCCCGAGGTGGTCGCCCATGAGGCGGTGGCCGCGCGCTTCGACCGCTACACGGAGACGGCCGGCTACAACTCCTGGATCAACCGGCGGCAGTTCGGGGTGCCGGGGCTCGACTGGCCGACCCGTTACCGCTACCCGGACACCACCTACCGGGACCGGCTCACGCTGCGCTACGGGGACCTGACGTTCGAGCTCTTCCATGCGCGCGGCGAGACGGACGACGCCACCTACGTGTGGATTCCGGAGCTGAAGACGCTGTGCACGGGTGACCTGTTCATCTGGAACTCGCCGAACGCCGGCAACCCCCAGAAGGTGCAGCGCTACCCGGAGGACTGGGCGCGTGCGCTGCGCGCGATGGCGGAGCTGGGTGCCGAGGTGCTGCTCCCCGGGCACGGTGTGCCGATCGTCGGCGCGCCCCGGGTCGCGCAGGCCCTCGGGGACAGCGCCGAGCTGCTGGAGTCGCTGTGCACCCAGACGCGCGAGCTGATGAACGCCGGGCTGCGCCTGGACGAGGTACTGCACGGGGTCAAGGTCCCGGCCGAGCTGCTGGCGAAGCCGTATCTCCATCCCGCGTACGACGAGCCCGAGTTCGTGGTCCGCAACCTGTGGCGGCTGTGGGGCGGCTGGTACGACCAGAACCCGGCGCACCTCAAGCCCGCGCCCGAAGCGGAGCTGGCCGCCGAGCTGGCGGAGGCGGCGGGCGGCGCCGTCGCCCTGGCGCGCCGGGCGGCGGACCTGCTGGGCCGAGGGGAGCTGCGGCTGGCCACCCATCTGGCCGAGACCGCGGCACTGGCGGCGCCGGAGGACCGGGAGGTGGCCGGGGTCCGCGCGGAGGTGTACGGGAAGCGGGCCGCCGCCGAGTCCTCCACGATGGCCCAGGGCGTCTTCCGGTGGGCGGCTGCGGAGTCGGCGGCGGTCGTCGAGGGGTCCGACCTCACCACGGAGCTGACGCGCAGCGAGGGGGGCCGTAGGCGGGCGGCCGGCGGCATCTCGGTCGGCGTCGTGGCGGACGAGGACGGCTGCTCGTGCGGCTCAGCGGCGGACAGCGGGACGGCGCCGGAGACCGTTCGGTGACCTCCGCCGCCGAGTCCGCGCCGGCCGTCGTACCGGGCGCGGTCGCCGCCGTACGGGGCCGGGCCTGGCGCACGACGTGGCTGCTGCTGGGCTTCATGCTGGTGAACTTCGCCGACAAGACGGTCATGGGCCTGGCGGCGAACCCGATGATGCACGATCTCGGGCTCACCCGGGAGCAGTTCGGCACGGCGTCCTCGGCGTTCTTCGCGCTCTTCAGCCTGGCGGCGCTGGCCGGGTCGTTCCTCACCCGCACCGTGCGCACGTCCGTACTGCTGCTGGGCATGGCACTCCTGTGGTCGGCCGCCCAGCTGCCGATGCTGGTCGGCGCGGCCGGCTTCGGGGTGCTGGTGGCCACGCGCGTCCTCTTGGGCGCGGCGGAGGGCCCGGCGTCCCCGGTGGCACTGCACCACCTGTACGGCTGGTTCGAGCAGAAGGACCGCACGCTGCCGACCGCGGTGCTGCTGACCGGTGCGGCGGCCGGGGTGGCGGTGGCGGCGCCCACCCTGGGCGTGGTGATCGACCACTGGGGCTGGCGGTGGGCCTTCGGGGTCGTCGGTCTCGTCGGCCTCGGCTGGGCGGCGGTGTGGCTGCGGTACGGGAAGGAGGGGCCGCTGGCGCCTCCGGTGGGCGGGCGGCGCACCCCGGGGCCCGTTTCCGCGGGCGCGGCGGTCACGGGGGCCGCGGCCGCCGTCCCGTACCGGAAGCTGCTGCTGTCGGGGACCTGGCTGGCGGCGGCGCTGGGCTCGTTCGCCGCGTACTGGACGCTGTCGGCCGGGCTGACCTGGTCGGCGGACTACTTCCAGGAGGTGGGCGGGCTCTCGTTGCGCGGCGCAAGCCTGTTGATCATGCTCTCCGCGCTGTCCAAGGGGGCCGCGATGCTGACCCACGGGGCGCTCGTCCAGTGGTCGGTCAAGCGGGCGGCGGCCGGACTGCCGCCGCGCCTCGCCTGGTCCTCCGGCGTGAAGACCGGCCTGGTGATGATCCTGGCGGGCGTGGCCATGGTGGGGTTCGCCGCGACGGACGTGCTGTGGCTGAAGATCGTCCTGCTGCTCGGGCCGATGGCCGTCACGGACATCGTCCTCACGGTCGCGGCGACCGCGGTCTCCCGGATCTCCCCCGCCGACCGGCGCGGCGTCACCCTGGGCGCGCTGACGGGTGTGTTCGCCCTGGCGGGCGTGCTGGCGCCGCTCGTCATGGGGCACATCGTGGACACGGGCACGACCGTCGCCTCCGGGTACTTCGGCGCGTACGTGCTGATGGCCGTACTGGTGACGGCAGCCGGGGTGGCGGTCACGCTCCTCCTGCGCCCGGAACGGGACGCGCGCAGGCTGGGCACGGAGTAGAGACCCGGCGGCGGCGGGCGTACGGGGGTGGCGCCCGCCGCCGTCTCAGCCGCGACCGCCGTACCCCCGTCGCCGTCTCAGCCGCCGAGCGCCCGCACTCCCGCCGTGACCACCACGGCGGCCGCGACCACCAACAGGAACGGCGCGCGCAGTACGAGGGCGAGGGCCGCCGCGCCGACACCGGCCACCCTGGCGTCCAGAACGAGGTGCTGGCCCTCACTGAGGGTCTGCTGCGCCGTGAGGGCGGCCAGCAGGGCCACCGGGAGCAGCGCGGCGAGCCGCTTGACGAGAGGGCGCTCCAGAAGGCCGGCGGGCACCAGCAGGCCCGCGTACTTGAGCAGGTAGCAGCCGACGGCGGTGGCGCCGATCGCGATCCAGGTGTTCACCGGCTCTCCTCCTGTGCGCGCGAGGTCCTACGGGAGCGGGCGCCCTGGGCCAGCAGTACCGCGGGGGCGGCCAGCGCGGAGACCAGGACCGGCACGCCGGCGGGCAGTACCGGCAGGGTGACCAGCATCAGGACGACGGCGAGGCCCGCGGCGGCGCGTTCCACGGTGGTCTTCAGCATGGGGGCGAGCAGCGCCAGGAAGACGGCGGGGCCGGCCGCGTCCAGGCCCCAGGCGGCGGTGTCCCCGAGCGCTTCGGCGCCCAGTGCCCCGGCCAGCGTGGTGAGGTTCCACAGGACGTAGAGCGTCAGTCCGGTGACGGTGAAGCCGAGGCGGGCGCTGCGCCGGTCGGGCTGGGCGAGCGTGACGGCGGACGTCTCGTCGATGACCCAGTGGGCGGCGAGCGGCTTCAGCAGGGCCCGGTAGCCGAGCAGGCCGGACAGCCGCAGCCCGTAGAAGGCGTTGCGGGCGCCCAGGAAGAAGGCGCCGGCCGCGGCGGCGAACGGGTTGCCGCCCGCGCCCAGCGCGCCGACCAGCGCGAACTGTGAGGCGCCGGTGAACACGAGGAGGCTGAGCAGGCAGCTCTGCAGCACGCTGAGGCCCGCGCCCGCCGAGGTGACTCCGAAGGCGAAGCCCGAGAGGCCGACGGCGACGCCGACGCCGAGCGCGTCCCTGATGACGGCGGCGTCGGCCTTGCGCGGCGCCGCGTCCGAGGGAGCGCGCGGCGTCTCGCGTATCCCGTGGGGTGCGGTCTGTTCGATCTGTTCAGGCACCTCACCACGCTAAGCAGGGGCGCCCGTCGCAGTCTTGTACGTTCTTGCGGCCGGGCGGCCGGGCCGCTAAGCCCCGCGCTCCCGGCGGTACGCCCCGGGCGGTACCCCGACGATCCTCGTGAAGTGCCGGTTCAGATGCGGCTGATCCGTGAAGCCGACGGCCGTCGCCGCCTCGGCGGGCGGGGTGCCGCGGTCCAGGAGGCGCCGGGCGCGACGTACCCGCGCATCGGTGAGCCAGGCGTGCGGCGGCATTCCGTACGCCTTCTTGAAAGCGCGCAGCAGCGCGAACGGGCTGGTGCCCAGCTGCGCGGCGAGCTGTTCCAGCGACGGCGGATCCGCCAGCCGCTCCTCCAGGATCTCCCGCGCCCGCGCCGCCCCGGTCGCCCCCGCCGCACGGGGCGTACGGGCCGGAAGCGGCCCTCCGTACCTGCGCAGCAGCCGGTCCACGGCAATCCGCAGCATGCTGTCGGCGGCCAGCGCGTTGCCCGCCTCCGCCGCCCGGTGCACCTCGTGGATGAGCCGGGAGGCGTACGCGTCGTCGACGGCGGACTCGGTGAAGCCGGGAGTGCCGCGGAGCGCGGTGGTCTCGGCGGCGATCTCCGCGACCAAGGCGGCGGACGGGTAGAGCGTGGAGTACGTCCACCCCTCGTCGACGCCTGCCCGCGCGGTGTGCGGAACCTCCGGGTTGATCATGACGACGCTGCCGTGGCCTGCCCGTACGGACCCCTCCGGCAGCCCGACCTCCTCGATCCCGCCGCTGACCGCGCCGAGCACGAAGCCCTCGTGGCTGTGGCGCGGGAAGGCGTGCCGTACGTAGCGGGCCCGGAGCAGATCGAGTCCGGGCAGCCCGGCGTACCGCCAGTGCCTCGCCCACTCACCGCCGGTGCTCCCCATGCACCCATTCTGCGCCCGGCGCCACGCCGCTGACCTGCGCGTCCACGGTCCGGACGGGCCGCACGCCGACCGTTGTCAGTGGTCCGAGGCACGATGGGGTCATGGCGAGGACCGCGCTCGATTCGTTCTCCCCCGCGACCAGAGGCTGGTTCACGGGGGCCTTCCACGCGCCCACCGCCGCGCAGGACGGCGCCTGGCGGGCCATCGGCGAGGGCTCCGACGTGCTGGTCGTCGCGCCGACCGGCTCCGGCAAGACCCTCGCGGCCTTCCTCGCCTCCCTGGACTCCCTCGCGAGCACGCCGCCGCCCGCCGAGCCCAAGAAGCGCTGCCGGGTGCTGTACGTCTCCCCGCTCAAGGCCCTCGCGGTCGATGTCGAGCGCAATCTGCGCTCCCCGCTGACCGGCATCCGTCAGGAGTCCGTCCGGCTCGGCCTGCCGGAGCCCGACATCCGGGTGGGCATCCGCTCCGGCGACACCCCCGCCGCCGAGCGCCGCTCGCTCGCGAACCGCCCGCCGGACATCCTGATCACCACCCCCGAGTCGCTGTTCCTGATGCTGACCTCCCAGGCACGGGACGCCCTGGCGGGCGTGGAGACGGTCATCCTGGACGAGGTGCACGCCGTCGCGGGGACGAAGCGCGGCGCGCACCTGGCGCTGTCCCTGGAGCGCCTGGACGAGCTGCTGCCCCGCCCGGCCCGCCGCATCGGGCTCTCGGCGACGGTGCGGCCCGTGGAGGAGGTCGCGCGCTACTTGTCGCCGCGCCGCCGGGTGGAGATCGTGCAGCCGCCCTCGGGGAAGGAGTTCGACCTCTCGGTCGTCGTGCCCGTCGAGGACCTCGGCGAGCTGGGCGGCTCGCCCGTACGGGAGACCGGACCCGACGGCGGCGACACGGGCGGCGACAAGCCGTCCATCTGGCCGCACGTCGAGGAGCGCATCGCCGACCTCGTGCAGGCGCATCGTTCAACGATCGTCTTCGCGAACTCGCGCCGCCTCGCGGAGCGCCTGTGCAACCGCCTGAACGAGATCGCGTACGAGCGCGCCACGGGCGAGCCGATGCCCGAGGACCATTCGCCCGCCGAGCTGATGGCCCAGTCCGGCGGCGCCAAGGGGGCGCCTCCGGTACTGGCCAGGGCGCACCACGGCTCGGTGTCCAAGGAGCAGCGCGCGCAGGTCGAGGAGGACCTGAAGGCGGGCCGGCTGCCTGCCGTGGTGGCCACCTCCAGCCTGGAGCTGGGCATCGACATGGGCGCGGTGGACCTGGTGGTCCAGGTGGAGTCGCCGCCGTCGGTCGCGTCCGGGCTGCAGCGGGTGGGCCGCGCGGGCCATCAGGTGGGCGCGGTGTCCACGGGCGTCGTCTTCCCGAAGTACCGCGGCGACCTGGTGCAGGCGGCGGTGGTCACGGAGCGGATGCGCGAGGGCGCCATCGAGGCGCTGCGCGTGCCGGCCAATCCGCTGGACGTACTGGCTCAGCAGCTGGTCGCGATGGTGTCGATGGACGCCTGGGACGTCGAGGAGCTGCTGGCGACGGTGCGGCGGGCCGCACCGTTCGCGGCGCTCCCGGAGTCGGCGTACACCGGCGTGCTGGACATGCTGGCGGGCCGGTACCCCTCGGACGCGTTCGCGGAGCTGCGGCCGCGCATCGTGTGGGACCGGGTCGCGAACACGGTCACGGGGCGGCCCGGTGCCCAGCGGCTCGCCGTCACCTCGGGCGGCACGATCCCCGACCGCGGCCTCTTCGGGGTCTTCCTGGCGGGCGCCGACCCCAAGAAGGGCGGCGGCCGCGTCGGGGAGCTGGACGAGGAGATGGTGTACGAGTCGCGGGTCGGCGACGTCTTCACGCTCGGCACGACCTCCTGGCGCATCGAGGACATCACCCGGGACCGGGTGCTGGTCTCGCCCGCCCCCGGGGTGCCCGGCCGGCTGCCCTTCTGGAAGGGCGACCAGCTCGGCCGTCCTCTGGAGCTGGGCCGGGCCCTGGGCGCGTACCTCAGGGAGATCGGCGCGCTTCAACCGGAGGCGGCGCGGGCCCGGCTGTCGGCCGCCGGGCTGGACGACTGGGCGGCGGGCAACGTCCTGAGTTACCTCGCCGAGCAGCGCGAGGCGTGCGGCCACATCCCCGACGACCGCACGATCGTCGTCGAGCGCTTCCGGGACGAGCTGGGCGACTGGCGGGTCGTGGTGCACTCGCCGTTCGGCGCGCAGGTGCACGCGCCCTGGGCGCTGGCGCTGGGCGCCCGGCTGGCCGAGCGGTACGGCATGGACGCACAGGTGATGCACGCCGACGACGGCATCGTGCTGCGGCTGCCGGACGCGGACCTGATGGGCCTGGACCTGCTGGACACCGACCCGGACGCCGCGGGCGCGGAGTTCGACCCCGACCAGTCGCCGGTGGGCGCCGCCGACGTCGTGTTCGACAAGGGCGAGGTCGACCAGGTCGTGACCGACCAGGTGGGCGGCTCGGCGCTGTTCGCCGCGCGCTTCCGGGAGTGTGCCGCCCGCGCGCTGCTGCTGCCGCGGCGCAATCCGGGCAAGCGCACGCCCCTGTGGCAGCAGCGCCAGCGCGCCGCGCAACTGCTCCAGGTGGCGAGCGAGTTCGGGTCCTTCCCGATCGTCCTCGAAGCCATCCGCGAGTGCCTTCAGGACGTGTTCGACGTTCCCGGTCTGGCCGAGCTGATGGGGGACATCGAGTCGCGCCGCGTCCGGCTCGTGGAGGTGACCACGCAGGAGCCCTCGCCGTTCGCCCGGTCGCTGCTCTTCGGGTACGTGGCCCAGTTCCTGTACGAGGGCGACTCCCCCCTGGCCGAGCGCCGCGCCGCGGCCCTCTCGCTCGACTCCCGGCTGCTCGCCGAGCTGCTGGGCCAGGCCGACCTGCGCGAGCTGCTGGACCCGGAGGTCCTCGCCGATCTGGAGCGCGAGCTGCAGTGGCTGACCGACGATCGCAAGGTCAAGGACGCCGAGGGCGTCGCCGACCTGCTGCGGCTGCTCGGGCCGCTGACCGACGCCGAGCTGGCCGAGCGCGGCGCGGATCCGGCGTGGGCCACGGAGCTGGCCGCGGCCCGGCGCGCCATCCGGGTGCGGGTGGCGGGCGCCGAGCACTGGGCCGCGGTCGAGGACGCCGGGCGGCTGCGGGACGCCCTCGGTACGGCGCTGCCCGTGGGTGTCCCGGAGTCCTTCATGGAGCCGGTCAAGGACCCGCTGGGCGACCTGCTGTCCCGGTATGCGCGCACGCACGGCCCGTTCACCTCCGAGCAGGCCGCAGCCCGCTTCGGCCTCGGCACGGCCGTCACCGACGGGGCGCTGCACCGCCTCGCCGGGACCGGCCGGGTCGTCCAGGGCGAGTTCGCGCCGTCCGGCGTGCACCAGGAGTGGTGCGACGCCCAGGTGCTGCGGCGGCTGCGGCGGCGGTCGCTGGCCGCGCTGCGGCACGAGCTGGAGCCGGTGCCGCCGCCCGCGCTGGCCGCCTTCCTGCCGCAGTGGCAGAGCGTCGGCGGCCAAGGGCTGCGCGGCATCGACGGACTGCTGCGCGCCGTCGAGCAGTTGCAGGGCGCGCCGGTGCCCGCCTCGGCCCTGGAGCGGCTCGTCCTGCCCTCCCGGGTGTCGGGCTACTCCCCCGCCCTGCTGGACGAGCTGACCTCCACGGGTGAGGTCCTGTGGGCGGGCGCCGGCGCGCTGCCCGGCAAGGACGGCTGGATCGCCCTGTACCCGGCCGACACCGCGCCGCTCCTGTTGCCGCAGCCGCACCCCTTCGAGGTGACGCCGCTCCACCAGTCCGTACTGGACGCCCTCGCGCCCGGGTACGGCCTGTTCTTCCGTCAGCTCGCCGATCAGGTACGGGCGACGACGCATCCGGAAGCCACCGATCTCCAACTGGCCGACGCGGTATGGGACCTGGCCTGGTCCGGGCGGCTGACCAACGACACCCTCGCGCCGCTCCGCGCGCTGCTCGGCTCGGGCCGTACGGCCGGGGCCACCGCGCACCGCGCCCGCCGGGCCACCCCGCGCGGCCGGTACGGCAGCCTCACCGCCGCCACCGGCCGGACGGGCCGGCCCACCGCGTCCCGTTCCGGGCCGCCCACGGTCGCCGGGCGCTGGTCGCTGCTGCCCGTACTGGAGCCGGACCCCACCCACCGGGCGCACGCGCTGGCCCACACGCTCCTGGACCGGCACGGCATCGTCACCCGGGGCGCGGTGGCGGCCGAGGGCGTCGAGGGCGGCTTCTCCGCGGCGTACAGAGTCCTGGCCGCCTTCGAGGAGACCGGCCAGGCCCGCCGCGGGTACGTCGTCGAGGGGCTGGGCGCGGCGCAGTTCGCGATGGACGGCGCGGTGGACCGGCTGCGCGCGGTCAGTACGAGCCGGGACCGTACGGCCGAGGAGACCGCGCCCGGCGGCTCCTGGCAGCCGGCCGGGCCGGCCCGCGGCGGCACCCCGCGCGCCGTCGTACTGGCCGCGGCGGACCCGGCCAACGCGTACGGCGCCGCGCTGCCCTGGCCGGAGCCGCCGGAGGGTTCGTCCCACAAGCCGGGCCGCAAGGCGGGCTCGCTGGTCGTCGTGGTCGACGGCGAACTGGCGGTCTACATGGAGCGCGGCGGCAAGACGCTGCTGGCCTGGCAGGCCGGTGAGGAGGGCGGCGGGGCCCGGGTGCGGCTCGCCGTGGAGGCGCTCGCGGCCGCGGTGCGGAACGGTTTCGTGGGCGCGCTCACCGTGGAGCGCATCAACGGCTCGTCGGCGCTCACCTCGCCGCTGGCCGCCGAGCTGGAGGGCGCGGGCTTCCACGCGACACCGAGGGGACTGCGACTGCGGATATGAGGCGCGCCACCGGGCCGCACGGGATCACGACCGCACGGGGCCACGGCCGCACGTGGGCCTGCGGCCCCACAGGGGGCGCAGGGGCCGCGGCCCCACAGAGGCCGACCCGCGCTCCCGGGGCGCCGCGCACGGCATGATGGAGCCATGCCCGAAGGCGACACCGTCTGGCGGGCCGCCGCGGAGCTGCACGAGGCGCTGGCCGGGCGGCGGCTGACCCGTACCGACCTGCGCGTACCGAAGCTGGCCACGACCGACCTGGCCGGGCGCTCCGTACTGGAGGTGCTGGCGCGCGGCAAGCACCTCCTCACCCGCGTCGACGGCGGCCTGACGCTCCACTCGCACCTGCGGATGGACGGCGCCTGGCGGGTGTACGGCGCGGGCGAGCGCTGGCGCGGCGGTCCCGACCACCAGATCCGCGCGGTGCTGGCCACGGCGGAACGCACCGCCGTCGGCTACCGCCTCCCCGTACTGGAGCTGCTGCGCACCGCCGACGAGGACAGCGTCGTCGGCCATCTCGGCCCCGACCTGCTGGGCCCTGACTGGGACCCGGACGAGGCGCTGCGGCGGCTGCTGGCCGATCCGGACCGGGCGCTCGGCGAGGCGCTGCTGGACCAGCGCAATCTGGCCGGGATCGGGAACGTCTTCAAGTGCGAGCTGTGCTTCCTGCTGCGGGCCTCGCCCTGGCTGCCGGTGGGCGCGCTGCCGCGGCCCGACCGGGCGGTCTCGCTGGCGAAGCGGCTGCTGGAGGCGAACAAGCGGCGTCTCGCCCGTACGACCACGCCCAGCGCGCGCCCGGACCGCCGCCTGTGGGTGTACGGCCGCGCCGGCCGCCCCTGCCTCCGGTGCGAGACGCCGATCCGGGTCGCCGACCAGGACCCCGGCCCACAGGCCCGTGTCACGTACTGGTGCCCGCGCTGCCAGCCCGACCCCTCTGCGGGCGCGACTCCCTGACACAGGCGAAAGGCGCCCGAACGCCTCTCAGGGCCGGACGCCCGGCCCCACCGTCGCTCAGGACCGCCCCGGCCCCCCGCCCCAGCGCCCGTGCCGCCATGCCCTGGTGAGCCGCGCCGTGAGAGCGGAGTCGCCCGGGGCGCCCACGCAGCCGCCGCGCGTGTG